>JAYEOA010000091.1:0-34777 GCA_034722515.1 Thermodesulfobacteriota bacterium
TGCCATCCTTACGAATGGCCAACGCATGACTCAGGGCTATGGCTGGTCGCTAGCCTTTGCCATACAGGGATTTGCACCCTTCGTTCTTTACCGACTTTTACCGGCGCTTTCGGAGTGTCCCTATTTAATACTTGCCGTCACTCCTTCGCGTTACAATCCCAATTTATCGAGTCGGTAACGCAAGGAACGAAAACTTACCTTCAACAGTTTCGCTGCGTGCTTACGTACCCCACCGCAACGGTCTAATGCTTGTTGTAGTATCTTTGTTTCCACCTCTGCCATGTAAGCTTCCAAACTTAGCCCCTCTTCCGGTATCTGGCAAACCAAGGCACCACTATTGAGTGAACAACAACTAAACTGCGGCGGCAGACCACCTTCAGTAAGGAGATCACCATCTTCAAGAATTAAACAGCGCTCAATAACATTTTCAAGTTCACGCACGTTTCCCGGCCAATCATAGTCCAATAAGCAGCGCATCAATGGTGTTGAAATTTGTACAGAGCGTTGCGGTGCCAAGGTGCCACAAAAAGATTGGATCAATAACGGAATATCCTCTTTGCGTTCGCGTAATGGCGGGATATGCAAATAAATTACATTGAGACGATAATAAAGATCGTTCCGAAAGCGTCCTGAGACGACATCCTGTTCGAGGTTGGAATTAGTTGCCGCTAAAACCCTAATATTCAGATCAATATCAACATTGCCGCCGACGCGACGAATCTGCTTTTCCTGTAACGCTCTAAGCAACTTGACCTGCATAGCTAATGGTAGCTCACTGATCTCATCAAGAAAAACAGTACCGCCCTGTGCAGCTTCAAACAATCCTTGTTTGGTCGCAATAGCTCCGGTAAATGCGCCCTTTTCGTGACCAAACAGCTCACTTTCAAGCAAATTTTCAGGAATTGCCCCACAATTAACTGGGACGAATGGAGCATCAGCACATAAACTGTTATGGTGAAGTGATCTTGCTACCAGTTCTTTTCCGGTACCTGATTCTCCGGTAATAAGAATATTGGCATTTGATTTTGCCACCTTTTCGATCAAACGATACAGCGCTTGCATAACGAGACTTTTGCCTATTAAGCGATCAAATGAATAACGCTTATCCAGTACTCGACGTAAGCGGCTATTCTCACGGCGCAACTGACGATGCTGCAGAGCTTTACGAATCACCAAACGAATTTCATCATTTTTAAAGGGTTTGTTCAGGTAATCGTATGCACCTTCCTTCATCGCTTCAACAGCTTGCTCGGTGGTTGAAAAGGCGGTCATAATAATAACAATAGTATCGGTTCCCAATATTTTAATCTGTCTGAGTAACTCTAATCCGCCAAGGTTTGGCATACGAATATCACTGAGGACAAGATCGTACACGCGATCTTGTAACAAAAGCATAGCGTGTTGACCGTCAGCGGCACAATCAACATTATACCCTTCACGCTCAAGCATGATCGACAAAAATTCACGCATACTTTGTTCATCATCAACGACTAAAATATGGTTTTTTTGTTTCAAAACTAATTACTTTCTGTATACGAAATATTTTTATGCCATTTTGAACATTACTTGAAAACGCGCCCCACCCCACGGATTATCATAACATTCAACAGTTCCTCCATGTGCAATAACAATAGAATGAACCGTGGATAGACCCAACCCTATACCATCGGCACGCGAGGTAAAAAATGGTTCAAACACCTTCTTTTTTTCAGCATCGCTAACACCTTTACCATTATCATCAACCCAAAAATAATGTTTCTTTCTGTTTAATCCAATCGTTATTTTCTTAGGGAACACGGCAAACTGGGCAGCATTAACCAGCAAGTTCCACAATGCTTGATGAATTTGATCGGGATCCAGCATTGCCACATATTCTTCTTTACAATCAACAGTCAATGCCACATCACTAAAGAGTGGATCGTTTTTTGCAAGCGCTAACACCTCCTGAAAAATCGCAACAATGTTATATTCTACCAACTTAGGCAATCGTGGTTTGGCGAAGATCAGAAAATCACTTACCAGATGATTTAAGCGCATGGTTTCTCGCTGAACAATATCAATCAAGCGTTGATCAGATGCGTTAAATGAAACATTTTCAGATAACAATTGCACACTTCCGCTCAACGAAGCTAGTGGGTTACGAATTTCATGCGCCAGACCTGCCGCAAGTTTACCAATAGCAGCCAAACGTTCACCGAGGTAAAAATGATCTTCTAGTCTTTTTGTTTCGGTAAGATCCTGAAAGGTAAGCAATATCTTGACCTCCTCCCCTTCACAATCGGGGATGGCAGAGGCGCTGTAACCAACAATACGCTTTTCACCAGCATTATTAACATAGTTAAATTCACTACGCTCTACAGGCAACTGGGCACTGTTCAAATGCAATGTCGGAAAAATTAACGACAAATGACGTGCTTGAACAATGGTAAGCTGACAAATTACCGATGCTGCGGCATTGAAGGAAAAAATCTCACCACTATTATCGGTAACAATTAAACCGCTGGGGATGCTTTGGAGAATCGTATGATTTAAACGTTCTAATTCTGCATAATCGTGGCGTTCACGCTGTAACTGTTGTTCAGAACTACGCAATCGTGTCGATAAAATAGAACCTAGAATACCGGCGAGGATAAAGGCTACTACATTGAGAAACAAGCGATAACAAATATCGGTTTCACTCAACATGAGCGGTATTTGCGTTAATGGCAAGTAACCATAATACTGAAGGTCGACAAGTCCACCGTATAAAATAACCGCTGTAGCAACGGTGACATACAGCTCAGCCCGACTTGACATGAGCGCACAGCTTAAAATAACAAATATGAATAAGAACGGAAAAAGACTTGCGACACCACCGGTTACATAGACGGTTAATACACTCAGGATGAGATCCCACACTAACTGAAACTGAATAAACAAGCGCAGTCGTTTCTGCCAGCGCAATAGCCACAACAAAGAGAAACATATTTGCAAAAAAGTAGCTGACAGGAGTATAAATAACCAGGTATTTGGGGCATATAACAATTCAAACGAGTGGAATAAACCGACAAAAACAGTACCACCTAAAAACAATGTGACAATAAAGGCGCGGCCAAGTAAATACCACAATAAATTGCCAACCGAGTTGAATACGGGAACACCTTCAAGAACAGCTTCATTATCGGTTGCAAACATCCCCGTACACACCTCGCACCATGGCGTAAGATTGTAATTATTCAGTACATTTCAAGTTGGGCATGCAAGCCCTACAACTATCAAATTTACACTCTAACCACCAGCAGCACCGGCCAACTTAAAGATTGGTAAGTACATCGCAATAACCAGTCCACCAACGGTAGTGCCCAAAAAAAGCATCAATAACGGCTCCATCATGGCAGTTAAGTTACCGACGGCATCCTCAACTTCATCATCATAGAAATCGGCAATTTTATTAAGCATGGTGTCGATGGAACCAGCCTGTTCACCAACGGCGATCATCTGACAAACCATGGGGGGGAACACCCCGGATTTACTCAACGGTTCGGCGATGGTACTACCCTCACTGATACTTTTGCGAACATCGATAATTGCTTTTTCTACCGTTTTATTTCCGGCAGTTTTAGCCACTATATCCAACCCATCCAGAATCGGTACACCACTGGAGACCATGGTACCCAGGGTGCGAGTGAATTTTGCTACAGCAACCTTACGAATAAGCACACCGAAGATTGGTGCCTTAAGTGCAAGTTTATCTATCACTTCACGTCCACGTTTCGTAGAATAAACTTTTTTAAAGATAAAAACTGTCAGCACAAAGCCACCAATAATTACCAGAATGTAACTCTGAATAAAATTACTGATAGCGATTACAACTTGCGTAGGCATTGGCAATGCACTACCAAAATCGGCAAACATTTTCTCAAAAGCAGGAATAACAAAAACAAGGATGACACCAATAACCACCGTGGCAATACCAACAATGGTTGTCGGGTAAGTCATAGCACTTTTAACCTGCTTTTTCAGTTTCATCGCCTTTTCAATATAAATAGCCAAACGATTGAGAATGGTGTCCAGAATACCGCCAACCTCACCGGCAGCAACCAGATTGACAAACAGTTCATCAAATGCCTTGGGATGTTTACGCAACGCATCAGCAAAGGTAGAACCAGACTCAACATCTTCTTTAACCGTCAACAGTATAGCCTTGAAGGTTGCATTTTCCTGTTGATTTGACAAAATATCCAGACACTGAATCAGGGGCAAACCAGCATCGATCATCGTGGCAAACTGACGGGTAAACACCACCAGATCCTTGGTAGTTACCTTGGGTTGCATTCCGGGGATACTGATATTTATATCCATCCCCTTACCGCGTTCTTTGACCTTACTCACAATGATCCCCTGACGACGCAATTGTGCTCGCACCATGGCTTCACTGGGTGCTTCCATCTCACCTTTTTGAACCTTACCACTGCGATTTTTACCCTGCCAAGAGAATTTAGCCATTGAACACCTCACCTACTCTGTTAATTAGTAAATTTATTTTAAGTCAAATCAATACTAAAGTTAAACGTAACACATTCACATACTATGTCTATGTCATTTTTTTTGGACTACTATTAGTACGCCGCAGGGCTGCACTTGGATTAGCGATCATCTGGCGTAACTCATCCTTCTCTGAGGAACGAGACAGAGCAATATCAAGGGTTATCAATTTACGATGATAGAGGTCAAACAACGCTTGATTCATTGTCTGCATCCCATATTTTTCCTGCCCCATTTGCATCTGGGAATACAGTTGGTGTATCTTATCATCCCGAATCAACGCACGAATACCAACATTGGGCACCATAACTTCAAGAGCTAGAACACGACCTTTTCCGGAAGCACGCGGGATTAGTGTTTGTGACAACACACCTTCGAGCACAAACGATAACTGGGTGCGAACCTGTGACTGTTGATTTGTCGGAAACACATCGACAATCCGGTTAATAGTCTGCACACAACCATTGGTATGCAAAGTCGCAAAGCACAGATGCCCGGTCTCAGCAATGGTCAGTGCGGCTTCGATGGTTTCGAGATCGCGTAACTCCCCCACAAGAACAACATCGGGATCCTGACGAAGAATTGATTTAAGGGCTCGTTTAAACGACTGGGTATCGCCACCAATTTCACGCTGATTGACAATACACCCTTTGTGAGGATGGATATATTCAATTGGATCTTCAATAGTAACGATATGTTCATGACGCTCAATGTTTATTGCATCGATCATGGAGGCTAGTGTTGTCGTTTTACCACTACCGGTTGGGCCGGTAACGAGAACTAAACCACGCGGACGCTTTGAAATCTCTTTAACCACTGGCGGCAAGCCTAGTTGTTCAAAGCTAAGAATCTCATACGGGATGCGCCGAAAAGCCCCGGCAATCGCCCCACGCTGGACATATACATTGCCGCGAAAACGTGCTAGCCCTTTAACGCCAAATGATAAGTCGAGTTCATTATCCTCTTCAAGTTTGCGTTTTTGCGCATCAGTCAAAATACTGTAGCATAGCTGTTTGGTGTCTGTCGGCATCAGCACTGGGTGCTTCAGTGGTCGCATTTCACCGTCGATACGAATTTGCGGTGCGGCTCCCGTGGTGATATGGAGGTCAGAAGCCCCTGAATCAACCATAACTTTTAAAAAATCATGAATAGTTGCCATCATTCTCTCCCATCATTAATCCAATAAATTGAAACCACTAAAAACACGAAGGCATCACCTAATCATCCCCGATAGTACAGCGTACAACTTCCTCAAAGGAGGTGACACCCTCCTTTAATTTTTTCAGCGCTGATTGCCGCATGGTTTGCACCCCGAGACGCATCGATTCACGCTTAATTTCAGCAGTATTAGCTCCTGCAAGAACCATTTCACGAATTTCATCGAACATAGGCATCACCTGATAGATACCCACCCGTCCTTTATAACCACTGTCGTTGCAATTTTTACAGCCCTTGCCCTTGTAACAAACATATTCGTCAACCTCTTCCGGGGCAACGCCTGCATCAAGCAACGACTGTTTTGAAATTTCTTCAACATATTTGCACTCTGAACACAACCGCCGTCCCAACCGTTGGGCAGTAATAAGATTGACCGCCGAAGCCACCAAAAATGGCTCAATGCCCATATTCAGCAAACGGTTAATGGTGCTGGGGGCATCGTTGGTATGCAGGGTCGATAACACTAGGTGACCTGTTAACGCGGCCTTTACTCCAATTTCAGCCGTCTCAAAGTCGCGAATCTCGCCAATCATGATAATATCGGGATCCTGACGTAAAAAAGCCCGCAACGCGCTAGCAAAATTCAGACCTATCTCTTCATGCATCTGCACCTGATTGATTCCGGCAAAGTTAAATTCAACAGGGTCTTCCGCCGTGGAGATATTTTCAGTAGTTTTATTTAATTCCCCCAAAGCGGAGTACAAGGAAACAGTTTTACCGCTACCGGTTGGCCCGGTAACCAACACCATACCAAACGGTTTACTAATCTCCTGCTTGAACCACTTGAGCGGTTCTTCATCGTAACCGAGTTTGGTCATATCCAATTGCAGATTTGATTTGTCCAGTAGTCGCAAACATATTTTTTCGCCAAACAATGTTGGCAAACAATTAACCCGATAGTCCATATCTTTACCACCGGGCAGTTTTATTTTAATCCGTCCGTCCTGAGGTAAACGACGCTCGGCGATATCCATCTCCGACAAAATTTTTATCCGCGATGTAATCGCATTCTTCAATTTCATCGGTGGCTTCATCACCTCATAAAGCACACCATCAATCCGATAACGAACACGAAAAGTTAGTTCATAGGGTTCGATATGAATATCTGACGCTCCTTTTTTTATGGCATCAGTTAAAATCAAATTAACTAATTTTACAACGGGCGCATCCTCCGTCGCCATCTGGAGTTCGTTCAGATCAACCTGATCATCATCTTCAACAACTTCTAGATCAATATCATCAAGATCACCCATAATGTCGGCCAGCGACCCGACCTGATCATAATATTTGTCAATTGCACTCTTGATCGCCCCCTCGGTTGCCACCACAACTTCGACGTTGTGTCCCGTCATAAACTTAATATCGTCGATGGCAAAGATATTGGAGGGATCACTCATGGCAACAATCAATGTTGCACCAGCGCGACTTATTGGAATTAAATGGTATTTCTGGACAACATCAGCACCGATCAGTTTAACCACATTCAAATCAACATCAAATTCGGCCAGATCGATTAAAGGGGCACCGTACTGTCGCGATTGGAACGCTGCCAAATCATCTTCTGTAATATATTTAAGGCGAATCAGCGTCGCCGGAAGCCGCTCTTTATTCATCTTTTGCTCAGTAACAGCGTTTTCTAGCTGCTCTTCGGTCAAAAGATTATTGCGTATCAGTAAACTACCTAAACGGTTCTTTGCCATATTTCCCACTCAAGTAAAGAAAACAAGTTACCATTCAACAAGATAAATATTCTTGAAGAGTTTTAGCCATCATCCCAGACGTTCGCCCAGTCCACAGTTCAAAGGCTTCTTCGCCCTGTGCTGCCAACATCCCCAATCCATTACACGCTACAAATCCGGCAGCTAACGCATCGCGAACTAGCGGGGTTCCATGGGGTGTATAAACCATATCATACACAACACTGCCTTTTTTCAAAGACTTCCATGGTAACACATTAAAGGATTCACCCGATAGCCCTATTGATGTCGAATTGATAATTAAATCACAGTCTCCAAAAAGCGATGTAATTTTTTGCCCACATAATGGTGCTGAAGCAAAACTCACTTGATCAAAATGAGGTGCATAACGATCTACCAATTCCTGCGCACGATGGACATTGCGGTTGACAATGTCAATATGTGCAACCCCTTGTTTGGCAAGGGCAACAACGGCTGCTCTAGCCGCTCCGCCTGCCCCTAAAACGATCACTCGTTTTTGCTCTGATGGTTCAAAACCCAAATCTGTTTTAAGTGAACGAACAAAACCAATGCCATCGGTATTATAACCCACCAATTGACCACCTCGGTTGACAATAGTGTTAACCGCACCGATTAAATATGCCGCGTCATCAACAACATCTATCAGCGAACATACAGCTTCTTTGTGGGGGATGGTAACATTAACACCGCGCACATTTAACGCCCGCAATCCATCGACAGCATGAGGCAACCCCTGGGGCGTAACGTGAAAGGGAAGGTAGATCGCATCCATATCAAGTGCCGAAAATGCGGCATTCTGCATCACCGGTGACAGGGAATGTTTTACTGGATCACCAAGAATACCATATACATTAGTTTGTCCCGTCACCGTTCTTCCCACCAATGTTCCCATCATTATACCAGCACCTCATCAGTGAAACATGTCATATCACTCACCACCACAAAAGGTTAAATACTCACGAAACTCAATAATTTCCGTTTGTTCAAGAATTTCACGAGCCGTTTTAATATCGTCTTCAATTGCGCAACACAAAGCTTCTTTACTATCAAAAACCTGTTCATCACGTAATTGTTGCACAAAATAAACACGCAGCCGTTCGCCATACAAATCAAGTTTGACATTTAGCAGATGTGCTTCAATAGTTAACAGGTGATCACCAAAAGTGGGTTTATGACCGACATTCACCACAGCATGATACTCATCATCTCCATGGTGAACGATGGCCGCATACACCCCGCAACGAGGCAGCAACTCTTTGTGTGTTTCGATATTCGCCGTGGCAAAACCAAGGGTGTGACCACGGTTATCACCATGCACCACCACCCCTTCAAGATTAAATTGTCGCCCAAGCAGCCCGACAGCTCCGGCAACATTGCCTAACTGCACCATTTGGCGCACCCGTGTCGAACTGAGCACCTGACCATCGTGCTGTACCGGATCAAACACTTCAACGTCAAAACCACACTTATCGCCCTGCTGACGCAGAAAACTGACCGACCCGCTACGACCTTTGCCAAAAGCGTAATCGTAACCGATAACCAAATGTTTCAAACCAATAGTTTTTATCAATACATCCTGAACAAATACTTCCGGTGATAATGCGGCAAGTTGTGCAGTAAACGGAATAAGCAGCAACACATCTACACAAGATGCTTCGATAAGGCGCTCCCGCTCTGAGGCGGTGTTAATTAGGCATGGAGCACGCTCAGGTGACAACATCTTTAGCGGGTGGGGCTGAAAAGTACACACAATAGATGTGCCACCGCACTGCCTCGCCCTCCTTACAACCGAACGAAAGATCTCCCGATGACCAAGATGGACACCATCAAAATTACCCAGAGTAACAACGGCATTATTAAATGGATGCTCTATTTCGTTTAAATCTCTTATTATTTTCATCGTAGCCAATCAGATTAATAACGTTTTCTACCTTTATGCTTTCGATCACCCCAAGTAACCTTTTTACCCCGTTTTTGTGTACTGCGTAATCGGGAAGATTTCGCATCCATCCCAGGCAGCACAAAATCGATCTTCCGCCTGTCTGGTCGCACCTGCCAAACATCAACGGTAACGGCCATACCAACCTGAAAAATATTACGCCGTCCCTGCCCAATCAAGCTGTGCTGCTCAGGATCATAGCGATAAAAATCATCATTTAAGGTACGAACATGCACCAACCCTTCAATAAAAAACTCATTGAGTTCGACGAAAAAACCAAAGGCGGTAACAGCGGTAATGTAGCCACTATAACGCAAACCAACTTTATCTGCCATAAACTGACATTTACGCAAGTCAACCACATCCCGTTCTGCCAGCATTGCTCGCCGCTCCATCGCTGTTGTATGTTCGGCAAGTTTAACCAGAGATTCCCCCGGCCAACGATCATCACCCGCCAACAACTTTAAGACAATACGGTGCTGCATCAGATCAGGATAACGCCTAATAGGTGAGGTAAAATGGCAATACGCCTCACTGGCCAGACCAAAATGACCACGATTTTCAGCAGCGTAACAAGCCCGTTTCATACTGCGCAATAAAATACGATTGATGGTGTACTCCTGAGCGCTACCTTGCGCCTGACGCAACAATTTAAGCAATTCTTGTGATTGAACACCACCATCTGCCACATTAAAACCCATATCGAAAGTAGCAACAAACTGCTGCAACGACTGCATCGCTTGAGTATCTGGCGCATCGTGCACGCGAAACAATGCTGTCTGACGCCGCTGCAGTACCCATGCTGCCACTGCCTCGTTGGCACACAGCATAAATTCTTCGATCAACCGATGCGATTCAGTCCTAACCATGCGACCAATATAATACGGCAGGCCCTCTTCATTCAAACGGATATCCGCCTCCGGAAGGTCGAAATCAAGCGCTCCACGAGTAGTTCTCCCCGAGCGAAGCAATTTTGCCAATTGGCACATCTGCCCAAGCATTTCGGCAATATTGGTATCGATGTCAATTCCAACGCCGCCATCTATACACTGTTGCACTTGCTCGTAAGTCAAACGAGCATGACTACGCATCACCGCTGAAAACGCCTTTATCGCCGTGCGCTGCCCAGCTTGATCAAAATCTAACTCTAAAGCGAGAACCAAGCGCTCAACATGTGGATTAAGAGAACAGATACCGTTGCTAAGCACCTCCGGTAACATGGGAACACAAGAACCGGGAAAATAAACACTGGTACCACGCTCTCTGGCAGCAGCATCCAACGCACTACCGGAGCGAACATAATGACCAACATCAGCGATAGCCACCCACATCTTCCAGCCCGATGGAGTTTTTTTTACGGCAACAGCGTCATCAAAATCGCGTGCATCTTCCCCATCAATAGTGACCAGCGGTATCTCACACAAATCTACCCGTGCGCTGTAGTCATCAGCACAAACCGCAACGGCCACCTGTTCGGCTTCACGTTGAACCTGTGGGGTAAATGCTGTCGGTATCCCCTGACGATAAAGCGCCATACGTATATCAACCTGAGGGTCGCCAGCTTCGCCAAACACCTCAATAATGTGTCCCTGCCCTGAAACCTGTGCGCCCGGATAACGATCAATCGCCAACACAGCAACTTGTCCATCTAAAGCATCGCCGGAAACATCAGGTTCGAACCCCGCTTGGGCAACGATAAATTCGAGACCGGAATGCTCACTTTGAAGTACCAACGATCCACTACGATGCTGACGGTGGCAACAACCTAAAACAGTAGCGTGTGCCCGTTGAGTTATTTCGACAATCAATCCCCTATCGCATCGTCCGCATCGTCCGCGTTGTCCGCGTCTGCTACGATGCCCTCGCTGCTCCGGCAAAACCAAGGCGACAACACTGTCACCACTCATCGCCCCGAGTAAACAATAACTAGAGATATACAAATCATCTCGGTCGCTCTTATCATCACTCGGCACCAGAAATGCGTGTCCGCCCAACTGCACCTGAACAACACCGGAAACAAGCTGAAGTTTTTTTCGCACTGTATAACGACCACGCTGCATATGCCGCAACAATCCTTCAATTACCAAGGCATCGAGAAAACGGATCAATGACCGACGATCAGCAGCATCCAAATCTAACACCTGCATTAACGCCTTAAGCGAAATGGATTGACCACCTAAATGGCGTAATTCGTGAATAATTTTAAGCGTAGGCAGCATCATTTGTAAGAATATGACCCGATCTTTCGTAATCAAAGCTCGTAATTGAGAAAAACTTCTTGTAAAATCAACAGTATGAATTTAAACAGAGACGAAGAATTGGCGCAAGAAAAAATACTGCTAACCACGGAACCAATATGCTTCAAGCAATAAAGCTACTCGAAAAATACTATCTGCCCCACACTAAAGCCTACCGTATTTTACGCCTACACAGCGAATTTGTTGCCGAGAAAGCGGTTTCTATCGCGCAGCTACTCATTGATCGAAACAACGCTCAAGCGCTGGATATCGACTTTATTGCCCAGGCCGCACTATTGCACGATATTGGTATTTGTGGGGTTCACGCACCGTCCCTGGGCTGTTTTGGTAAGCAACCCTATTTGCGCCACGGCTTAATCGGCGCTCAGATATTAAGACAGGAAGGGCTGCCCCGTCACGCTAAAATATGCGAAAATCATATCGGTGTCGGTTTGACCGCCAAAGAAATCATGACACAGCAACTACCCCTGCCACAACGTGACTTCATACCACAAACACTGGAGGAACAGATCATTACCTACGCCGATTTATTCTTTTCAAAAAATCCAGCCAAATTAGATCAACAACGCAGCGCTGAACAAGTGCGACAATCAGTCATCTATTATGGTCAGGAAAAAGGGATCATCTTTGATCGTTGGCACCATCTTTTTTCGGCGCAATAACCTCCGACCACCGAACAGCTCTTCATTTAAAATAGTAAACGTGATACACCTGCATGGCGTAAAAAATGTACTACAGATATCACGCCTCACATTCAGGGAAGCGATACCATGATCCAGCTGTTCAATATCGGAAAAATTTATCAAAATGGTGCCCCGGCGCTACACGATATCAACCTGAAAATCCCTTCTGGGGACTTTGTCTACATCACTGGATCTTCCGGTGCGGGAAAATCCACCCTGCTACGCCTACTCTACTGTGCCCAAAAACCATCACGTGGGCAGATATTGATGGGCGGACGCAACACCACCCGCCTAAACTCACGCAATATTGCCTTGCTTCGCCGCGACATCGGCTTTATTTTTCAAGATTTCAAGCTACTCAACGCTCGCACAGTCTTCGAAAATGTCGCCCTGCCCCTGCAAGTTAAAGCAGCATCACACCGTGAGATCAGCACCCGCGTCTATCAAGTGCTCCAATATGTCGGGTTAGAATATAAGCTCCAACGCAAACCACTCGAACTCTCCGGTGGGGAACAACAGCGCGTTGCCATCGCCCGTGCTCTGGTGGTTAATCCCCGCTTGCTGATGGCCGACGAACCTACGGGCAATTTAGACCATGAATTAGCCGTTGAAATTATGCAGATGTTTACCCGCATCAATGAATCGGGCACAACGGTGATAGTCGCAACCCACGATAAAGAGATGCTACAGCGATTTCCACGACGAACCATTATGCTACATGATGGTAACATCATCTCCGATAGCGCCCCACCACCAACAGATTCCAACACAGAAAGCCTATAAAACATGGAACGGCTCCGGTATTTTATTCAGCGTACCCTGTTCAGCATGCGTCAAAGTCCGTTGCTGTGTAGTGCGACCATTGGCACTGTAGCCATTGCCTTGATGCTCCTTGCTTTTTTCACCCTTATTGTCTTCAACGTCCAAAATTTAACCCGTGAATGGAGCCGGGATATTCAGGTAATCGTCTATCTGGATCAAGTTCCCAGCGAAAACAAGTTACAACTTTGGACCGAAGAGATTATGCAATATCCAGATGTTGAGCGAGTTCACTATGTAACTCAACAACAGGCGTTTGAACGTTTCCATGAACGACTGGGACAAAATGCCGACCTCCTTGAAGGGTTGCTGCCGGAAATTCTCCCGGCAGCACTAGAGATCAGTTTAGCCGAGTCAGCTCGATCCCGCGAGGGCACGGAACGGTTAATCGGTCTACTCAAAAGCAACAAAGACTTTCATGATTTCCGCTACGGTCAAGAATGGCTCGATCGTTACGATGCCTCTATTTTTCTCCTGCGACTTACCGGAACCATGGCCGGTGGTTTTTTAATTTTTGCCACACTGTTTATCATCTCTAACACCATAAAACTTACCATCTATGCTCGCCGTGACGAGTTGGAAATCATGGGTTTGATCGGGGCAACACCCATGTTCATCAAAGCACCCTTCATGGCCGAAGGAGCATGTCAGGGGATTATCGGGGCATGTTTAGCCCTCGGCGGCTGCCACCTGCTTTACTATTTTTTCCTTAAAAAAGGCTTGGCAGCGTTACTCACCACCGCCGCCGCCCAAAATATCCATTTTCTACCCCTCGCATATCAGGGAGGAATCATCGCCCTTGGTTTATTATTAGGCTTTATCGGCAGTCTATTGCCTTTAAGAAAATTCGTCCGGATTTAATATGCTCAAGTCACTTCAATTGCTCACCCACCAAAACCTTATTTTACTGAGTCAGATAGCGTTGTTTATAACGCTATCACTCTCTGGACTATGCGCCACAGCTATCGCCGATGATATCGATGATCAACGTAGTTCGTTACAACAGGTAAAAAAACAGATTTCGACCACAACCGGTGAACTTAAAAAAAAGAAAGCTGCTGAACAATCTGCATTGCAACAACTCGAAAGTCTCGACCAAAAGATTTCCCGTAATGATGCCGCCCTGAAATCAGCCACCACCAGCGTTACAGCATCACGTAAAAACATTCGGGAACTCAAAGATAAAATAACCAGTTATCGAGTAATTATTGGTCGTTCACAAAAAGATGTCGAAAAACGGCTAAGAGCCCTTTACACCAGCGGCAACATCAGTTCATTACGCCTGATTTTTTCGACAGAAACACCACTTGAACTATCTGAGAATATGAATTTCCTCAGTCGCATTTCAGCCCACGACAAGGAACTGCTCGGCAGTTATCGTCAACGTATGGTTAAACTTAATCAAGCACGACACGATTTAGAACAGCAAATTTCGCAAAAACAAGATATTCTTCACCAACAACAGGAGCAAAAAAAACAGCTATTTCAAAATCGAAAACAACGCAAAAATCTCATTCATCGTATCAGACGCGACAGCGCAACCCTGAGCAGCCTACTTAAAGAACTTGAAGAACGCTCAGTACGCATGACAACCCTGATTAAGGCTCTTGAAAAAAAACAGTCCGCCGCCTACCTCCCGACCAACAATAGTCGTAGTTTCAGTTCGGCAAAAGGGCACATCCCATGGTCATCATCCGGTGCAGTACGTGAAAACTTTGGCACCCATAAAAACACGAGTTTTGGTTCCCAGCACAAGAGCAATGGTATAGTTATCGCGGCGGTTCCAGGAACACGTATCAAAGCGATCTGGCCCGGTCGTATCGCCTTCTCCTCCCCATTCAAGGGCTACGGAAATCTGATCATCATTGATCATGGTCATCAGTATTACAGTCTCTATGCACAAGCAGCCCACCTGAATCTACCTGTTGGCACCAATGTCAATGCAGGCGAGGTGATCACCACCTCGGGCTTTGAAGGACGTGACAGCTATTATCTCGAAATTCGCCGTGGCACAACGCCACTGGATCCAAGTAACTGGCTTAAACCGAGAACACGCTAATAAAACAAGGAGGACCTCCATGAGCGCCATCACTTCTCCATTAGCACGAATAGTTATCGTTCTGATGATCTGCGTTTTACACTTAGTTATCGCTCCAGCACAATCCGTTGCAACAACGCAACAACCTAAAAGCGCTTATGAACACCTCGATTTATTTAGCGACGTCCTGTATCTGGTGCAAAAAAACTATGTAGAACCGGTGGCGATGGAAACAATGGTTCAAGGGGCGATCAACGGAATGCTAGAAGAGCTTGATCCTCACTCGGAATATATGAACCCGGAAATGTTTGCCGAATTGGAAATTGAAACAACTGGAGAATTTTGTGGTCTGGGCATCGAAATCACCATTAAAGATCGCACGATTACCGTTATTGCACCAATTGACGACACCCCAGCAGACTGCGCCGGCATTAAAGCCGGAGATAAAATCATCAAAATTGATGACAAATTCACCAAAGATATCTCCATCATGGAAGCGGTACAAATGATGCGAGGGGAAAAAGGGAGTCAAATCACCATTGGCGTGATGCGCGAAAAACAAAAACACCCCCTTGAGTTCACCCTAATGCGACAAATAATCCGCATTGAAAGTATCAAACAGCAATACTACCAGAGCGCTTTGGGTTATATCCGGATCACTCAATTTCAAAAACGCACCGCTAAGGATCTGCGGGACGCTCTTTCGTCTCTGGGCAAAAAAAGTGGCGGCACTCTGCAGGGCTTAGTGCTCGATTTACGCAACAACCCCGGCGGCCTGCTGGATCAAGCAGTAAAAGTCGCCGACCTATTCCTTGATTCGGGGGATATTGTTTCAACCAGAGGTCGTCAGGAAAAAGATAATTCAATCTACCATGCAACACCGTGGCAAAAGGATCAGCAACCCGATTATCCCATCGTCATCCTCATTAACGGTGGTAGCGCCAGTGCTGCCGAAATTGTCGCCGGTGCTTTACAAGATCAGCACCGAGCAATTATTTTAGGCACACAAAGCTTTGGTAAAGGTTCGGTACAGAGCCTGATTCCATTAAATGATAAATCGGGAATGCGACTAACGACAGCTCACTACTACACCCCTAACGGCACGTCGATTCAAGCGCTTGGCATCACCCCGGACATTGTGGTTGAACAAGCTACGTGGCACACCGCTCCCGACAGCAAAATACGTGAAAAAGATCTCGACAATCATTTTGAAACACCAGACAATAGCACCGAGAATACGCAACCTGTTAAACATAAAAAATGGACAAAAACAGCCGCCTCAGACTATCAACTATTACGTGCTTTAGACTTATTGCGCGGCTGGCAACAACTTAAAATTTTATCAGACCAATAAAACATAACCTGATTAGTATCAATCCTTCGATATTTGTTTTTAAGCCGCGAACGCATAAGCGTAATCGCTAATTTTGTGCGCAAATATTCGCAATAAATTAGCTCCTATGGTAAAGCGGAAGATCATTGCTAATCAGGCAACATAACGTACAGGAATCAATGAACGCCTATGAGCACTAAAACGACCAAAAAAACGACCCAAAAAAGAACCTCGGCAAAAAATAAAGCAACAAAAAAAACAACGCAAAAAAAGACAGAAAGTCTGCACCGCTTTAGAGCTACCATAGCCATAGTTTTTTTATGTATCGTTGCTACAGCAGGGTTGTTTGTAGTCATCAACTGGCCTACACCAACATCCAGCGTACAACCATCAATTGAACAAATTAAACTTCCAACGCACCCCACCGCACTAACATGTCCAACAAAACAGAATCTTCCACCACAACATCAAGAGACAACGCCCCCATTAACCACCGACAACTACGCCACCATAGCCCCTGCAAATAACATTGCCACAATAGCCATAATAATGGATGATGTGGGGATAAACCTCGCTCTCGGCACAGCCGCCATCAACCTGGATATACCGCTAACTGTGGCGATTATACCCGGTGAGCGTTATTCAACCAAACTAATGAACTTAGCGCATAATCGACAACGGGAAATTCTTATCCACATGCCAATGGAACCAAGCAGTTACCCACAAAACGACCCTGGGCATCTCGGCCTTTTTGTCGACCATAGCGATGAACAAATCATCGCCAAAACGCAACAGCTAATTGAGCTGCTACCATATGCAGCTGGGGGCAATAATCACATGGGATCAGAATTTACCCGGCACGGCGATAAAATGGATCTGGTTCTGCGTGAAATGAAAAAAAAAGATCTATTCTTTATCGATAGCCTGACCATTGCTAAATCGGTCGCATATCAACAAGCTCAACATCTTGGCATCCCCAGCGCTATGCGCGATCTGTTTCTTGATAATGATAGAGATGTTGTTAAAATTTTATACCAACTGCAAAAACTGGTAAATATTGCTCAAAAAAGTGGGCAAGCCATCGGCATCTGTCACCCCTATCCTGAAACAATTGAAGCCTTGTCTCAGTTCAGTCTAGCGATAAATTCAACGAATATTGGCGAACCAACCTTCACCATTGTTCCGGTTTCCCGAATGGTTCATTAACCATCATGAATCTACCAAACACCATATCACCACCAACTATTCTAACCATCTCTGCTTTAACAGACTTGATTAAAGATACCCTTGAGGACAACTTTGCCCAGGTGTGGGTACGCGGCGAAATATCAAATTTATCCGTTCCGGCGTCCGGGCACTGGTATTTCACCCTCAAAGACAGTCGCAGCCAGCTACGTTGTGCCATGTTTCGCACCCACAACCGTCGAATACCGTTTCGACCGAAAAATGGACAGCAGGTGATATGCCAGGGGCGTGTTTCCCTATATGCGCAACGTGGCGATGTGCAATTTATCGGCGACAGCATGGAGGTGGAGGGCGTAGGAGGATTACAACTGGCCTATGAACAGTTAAAACAATCCCTTGAACTAGAGGGATTGTTTGAGCAACAGCATAAGCAAACATTGCCCTCCCACCCGCGCACTATTGGCGTAATAACCTCGGCAACAGGGGCAGCTATTCACGATATATTGAATGTCTTGACCCGCCGCTTTGCCGGAACGCACATCATCCTGCGTCCAGTAATGGTTCAAGGGGAACAAGCGGCCAGCGAAGTTGCCAACGCCATCGACGAATTTAATAGCCATCAACAGGCCGAAGTTTTAATCGTCGGTCGTGGGGGTGGCTCCATCGAAGATTTGCAAGCATTCAACACTGAAATAGTTGCCAGAGCAATCTATGCGTCACAAATCCCGCTAATATCGGCCGTAGGTCATGAAACCGATTATACCATTGCCGATTTCGTCGCTGACCAGCGTGCGCCAACCCCGAGTGCCGCAGCTGAACTGGTGGTTAAAAACAGGCTGGAACTTGAACAGCATCTTGATCAACTTAGCCTACGGCTACAATCATCCATGCTAAACCGCTTACAACAGATCAAGGACAAGCAACACAATTTAAGCGAAAGGTTACGCTCACCTGCCCAACTGTTAAAAATAAAACAACAACGATTTTCAGCCCTTCGGCAACAGTTATTGGTGGCATTTGAACGTCACTATACTCAGCGTCGCCAACAACTGTTGCACCTGAGTGCTCAACTCGATCTATTATCTCCATTGCACACCCTTGAGCGGGGTTTTGCCACCATCTCGCTGACCAGTCAGCCAAAAAAAATGGTTAGAACAACGCATCAATTACGCCAGGGAGACTCAATCAATCTGCGTTTACATGACGGTCGGGCAGTAGCGACAATCACTCAAGTGACAATATCGGAGGAACAAACGGTGAAACAGCCTTGACTCGAAGGGCAGAGACCACGATAATTAGTGGTTAATATCTATGCGATAGGAGTAGAAAATGGCAAAAACGATTCCATTTGAAGAATCTTTAACTAACCTTGAAGAATGCGTTAAACGACTTGAGCAGGATGATCTCCCTATTGACGAGGCATTTAAATTATTTGAAACCGGGGTTAAGAATGCTCAACGCTGCCAGAAATCGTTACAAAACATCGAAACAAAAGTGGAACGCTTAACGCATGATCAACATAATAATTTAATTACTCAGCCTCTTGATCTTACCGACTGAGACTTTAATTGACAGTAATTATTCAGCATCTCTCAAGTTGGGTACGCTATTTAATTACCATATAAGCGGGACGACACATGGAACTTAAACACTATATGAATCAGCTTCGCCAGCAGATTGATGACGCATTGGTGGAACTATTACCAGATAAAAACCAGCGCCCAACAAAACTGCATGAAGCGATGCATTACTCTATTTTTGCCGGTGGCAAACGAATTCGCCCCATTCTGATGATGGCAACCTGCGCAGCCGTAGGTGGAGAAATTAGTCAGGTGATCCCAACCGCCTGTGCCATGGAGATGATCCATACCTATTCACTTATTCACGATGATTTACCCGCCATGGATGACGATGATTTCCGTCGCGGAGCACCAACGAACCACAAGGTATATGGCGAAGCTACGGCGATTTTAGCCGGTGATGCCCTGCTGACACAGGCATTTATCACCTTGGCTGCAAACGATATGTCAATAGATAACGCAATACAGCGTCGCGTTGCACATATCATTGCCAGTGCCGCCGGAGCAGCTGGAATGGTTGGCGGTCAGGTGGTAGATATGGAAGCTGAAGGCCAACATCCCGACCTAGAAACAGTCAATTATATTCATCGCCATAAAACTGGTGCTTTGATTCTCGCCTCTATCCAATGTGGTGCGATACTCGGTGGTGCCGATAAAGCAACCTTTGCAGCCTTGACAACTTTTGGTGAATCGGCTGGCTTGGCATTTCAAATTGCTGATGATATCCTTGACATTGTTGGCGATCAAAAACAATTGGGTAAAGATGTCGGCAGCGACCAGCAACGCGGCAAAGCGACCTATCCTTCCGTATTGGGTCTTGACGAATCGAAACAACGTATGGCACTAATCCACCAGAACGCCTTGAACATTCTGGCACCATATGGCATCAATGCCGAACCACTACGCCAGATTTCAGAATATATTATCAACCGCTCCTCGTAGAACGGATGAGAAAGTAGATACAGCACCATGAGTACCTTGCTTGAAAATCTTGAATCCACCGCCGACTTAAAAGACTTTTCTCTGGAAGAATTAAGGGAATTGGCGCAAGAGTTGCGTAATAAAATCATTGATACGGTATCTAAAACCGGCGGACACTTGGCCAGTTCCTTGGGCGTAGTAGAACTAACCATCGCCCTACACAGCGTATTGACCACTCCCGAGGATAAAATCATTTGGGACGTCGGTCATCAAGCCTATGCTCATAAATTACTCACCGGACGCCTCGATACCTTCGACACCCTGCGGCAACTAGGCGGTATCAGTGGCTTTCCCAAGCGACACGAAAGCCCCCACGATTGTTTTGATGTCGGTCACTCAAGCACCTCGATCTCGGCGGCACTCGGCATGACTGTTGGCCGCGACAGCAAAAAATTAAACAACAAAGTGGTTGCCGTAATCGGCGATGGCTCCTTGACGGCAGGAATGGCCTTTGAAGCCATGAACTATGCCGGACATCTCGATCGCGACATGATTATCATCTTAAATGATAACGATATGTCAATCTCACCCAATGTCGGGGCATTATCATCGTTTTTGAGTCGCAAGTTGACATCACGTTTTTTCATCCGCTTCAAAAAAGAAACGGAGATATTCCTCAACAGCGTACCCCGCTTCGGTAAAGATCTGGTTCAACTCGCCAAACGTGCAGAAGACTCCTTCAAGGCCTTTGTCACTCCCGGTATGCTTTTTGAGGCCTTTGGTATCGACTATGTGGGACCGATTAACGGTCACAACATGGACGAACTGATCGAAACACTGCAAAATGTATCCCGATTGCAGGGTCCAACGCTTATCCATGTCATCACCCACAAGGGGAAAGGATACCGCCCTGCCGAAGAAAATCCATCATTATTTCATGGCGTTGGCCCCTTCGACAAAGAAACTGGCATCGTTATCCCCGGCAAGGTTAAAACACGCAGCTACACGGCAATTTTTGGTGATTACCTGTGCCAACTCGCCGGGCAAGACAAGCGGGTAACGGCAATTACGGCGGCGATGAGTTCCGGAACCGGGTTGCTCCCATTTGCCGAACAATATCCTGAGCGCTTTTTCGATGTTGGCATTGCTGAACAACATGCCGTCACCATGGCTGCGGGGATGGCCTGTGAGGGGTTACGCCCCGTCATCGCCATCTATTCAACATTCCTACAACGAGCCTACGACAATGTTTTACACGACGTCTGCCTGCAAAATCTGCCGGTCACCTTCGCTTTAGATCGGGGCGGGCTGGTAGGTGCAGATGGACCAACCCACCACGGAGTGTTTGACCTCTCCTACTTGCGCCATATTCCAAACCTTACCGTTGCCGTACCACGCGACGAAATTGAGCTGAAACGAGCCATGCTTACCGCCAGCAACAGCGAAGGGCCATTTGCATATCGCTATCCACGTGGTAATGCCCTAGGTAAACTCGACAATAACGACATCAAACCATTTACCATTGGTAAAGGTGAAAAACTGCGTTCAGGGCAACAAGGCACAATTGTTGGTTTAGGCACCTGCGTGCAAACCGCCTTGGAAGCTGCTGAAATTTTGGCTAATGATGGAATTAATGTTGCAGTCATTGATGCTCGCTTCCTCAAGCCACTAGACACTAAACAACTCGTTGCAGCAGCGCAGCAGACCGGCAATATCATCACCATAGAAGAAAACGTACTGACCGGAGGATTCGGATCGGCGGTTATGGAATCGCTGGAACAACAGGGTGTTTATCCCCGCGTCCTACGTATTGGCTTACCAGATCAATTCATTGAACAGGGATCGCAACAGGAATTACGCCAAATGTATGGGTTAGACACTGCCAGTATCGTTAAAAAAATAAAACATTTTTTATAGCTACTCAGTACACTTCAAGCTAAACACGCTGAGTAGTTACCATTTTTTGTAACTATTATTCTTCAGCAATAAACTTCTCTGCCGTCGCCACATCTTCCCTGCAACCAATAAACACCGGGGCGCACATATCGATCCCCTCTGGTTTGATGTCAAGAATCGGCATATGACCGTTCGAGGCTGCCCCTCCAGCTTGTTCAACAAGTAACGCCATCGGGTTCAACTCATAAAGCAAGCGTAACTTTCCTTCAGGGCGACCTTTTAGATGGGGATACATAAAGATCCCCCTTCCCTTCATCAACACTTGGTTGATATCGGGGACAAAGCCACCACTATAGCGCAATTTGTGACCACTTGCCTCCAAACTGAGCACATATTTCTTCGTCCCGGAAGTATAGAGATTGCGCTGCCCACCTGGCGAGTATATCCCGCCGACACCATCAATCCTGATATTCTCCTGAACCAACGTATACTCCATCAACTGATTCATGCCAAATTCATGAACACCATCACCCGTGGTATATACCAGCGTGGTACGGGGACCATAAAGGATATACATAGCGGCAACTTGATCGCGCCCTTTTTGCAGGACATTATCACCTTTATAAATAGAGATAATAGTTCCCACCGCCAGATTAACATCCACCAGCGATGAACCATCCAAAGGGTCGTAAGCCACAGAGTAGCACTGCCCCTCTTCACACTCAAAACGGATAATATCGTTATTCTCTTCAGAAACCATGCTGGCGACAACACCAGAATTTTTCAAGCGCTTTTGCAAAATCCGATCTGACAACACATCAAGAGCTAACTGCTCTTCACCATATAGATTTGATGTACCAGCCACACCTAGATCACCGGTTCTAATGGAGTTAATGATGTATTTTGAAGCTTCAGAAAGTTCACACATCAACATAACCAGATTACGTTCCACACCCTGATCACGCAAATGACGGCGAAAATCGACATGAAATTTTGTTGTTCCTGCTTTTCCCATTATTTCTCCCTAGTTAAAGTACTTATCGGCACAATAAAATTACGTCGGGTCGCAACAACACAGATGGGTCGCCGCCACCACCGCAAGTGGTATCGTTAAAAACTGGACAAATGGAATTAGCAGTGTACACATTACCGCCAGTCCAAAGCCAAGGGTAGTCATCCGATTTGCCGCAATAAAGCGGCGCTGTTCTTTAAAACCCTGATGTTTGCGGCTGAACACGTAACCAGTATATTCGACAATCAAAAAAAATACGGTTAACAACACAGAGCAAACAGCATAGATCAGCGAGCCAATACCGGGCAACATATTAACAACCAACAACAGGATCATCAAGAGGATAAAAAGAGACATCTTACGCACTTCATCCTGCATAACCCGCCACAAATCTTTACCAATCTGGCGCAGTGAAAACCGTTCATCCAGCAATTGTCCGCTGATTAGCTGTTCGGTTCGCTCAGAAAGAACATCGTTAAACGGAGCGGCAATAAAATTGCCCAGCACAGTAAAGGTAAAAAACACAATTACCAGAGTAACCAGAGCTGCCAGCAATTTAATCACACTCGCTACAATCTGCCAATACCACGCATCATTTGGGGCAAAATATTGACCAACCAACTGATTAAACAGATCAAAACCCCAATAAGCGGTACCGGAAAACACCACGACATTAATAATCAATGGAATAGCAACATACTTATATAAAGAAGAGTTATTGCGAATAAAACAAAATGCCTTCCATAATGAGAAAAAACCGGCGACAAATCCGTTAATACCATTTTTTACAGACAACATTTATAAACAACCTTTTCCCTATATTAAAAAAATGACCCAGAAATAAATCGATGAGTATTCTACCATGGACGTTATGCAAAACCAAGAAAGGCTGCAACTAATATCATGACATATTTTAAGCATCGCTTATCTACCTTTTTTCTTGCTACTCGGCAAAGTTTTTTCTATACTCAACCTATGCTCTCTGCCCGACTGGTGATATCTTGACGCCCACGCGGAATAATTATATCATCGGGGATCTTTATCAAAACGTTGTGTGCCAGCCCTCATCATAAAGAGGGACGCCTGATGCGTTTTCCGAGAACCCCACCTAATGTCCCTCGTTGTGAGGCCAAAGATGCACGGTTGGCGTGGAGAGCTCTTATAAAAAGGCATCAGGATTTATCCCGATGCCTTTTTGCGTACAAATAAAAAAATGCTGCATACTATTTATATTTATCAACCCTATCTCATAACGGCTCTCGCATGTCTTTAAGTACGACATCCCCACATGAAACACCTACTGAACAATATATATCCGCCGAGCAACCAACATCTGACATCCACCGTATTCAAGACGGATCAAGAGAAATCATTTTAATCGGAACAGCACATATCTCCCGAGAATCGGTTGATACCGTGACCAGCGCCATTGAACAGGAGCAACCGGACTGCGTGTGTGTTGAATTGGATAATCAGCGTTATCAAGCGTTAAAAGATCGCAATCGCTGGGAAAAACTGAATATCATCCAGATTATTAAAGGGGGACAAGTTCCCTTCCTGATGGCCAACCTCGCTTTGGCTTCCTTTCAAAAACGGATGGGGCTGCAAACCGGAGTAAAACCGGGCGAAGAACTGGCAGCGGCAGCGCAAACGGCTGAAGACCACAATATTAAAATAGCTCTGGTAGATCGCAATATACGCATCACCCTGTTAAGGGCGTGGCGAAAAACCGGCTTGTGGAAAAAAATGAATTTGATCGCCACCTTAATTGCCGGGATGTTTGAGAATACCGAGCTTGACGAGCAGGAACTGGCCAACCTGCGTCAGAGTGACAATCTTTCTGCTATGCTGGAAGAGATGAGCGAACTCCTGCCCGCAGCGAAAACTATTTTGGTCGATGAACGTGATGCTTGGATGTCTCACCATATTCAACAAGCCTCTGGTGATAAGGTTCTCGCCGTGGTTGGTGCCGCCCATATCCCCGGCATAAAACGCTGCCTACAACAACCGGTCTCTGCGGATAAAATCGAGGAGATGGGGACGATCCCGCCCAAGCCAGCTATATCAAAGGCTATCCCATGGCTGATTCCCGGCATCGTACTCGCCCTATTTGTGATCGACTTCTTTTTCGGTGATCGCAGTCGCCTCCTCGATGCTGCTACGGCATGGGTTATCGCTAACGGCACCCTGTCGGCATTGGGTGCGTTAATCGCATTTGGTCACCCATTGACAATCATCAGTGCCTTTGTAGCTGCCCCACTGACCTCACTCAATCCAACCATTGGTGCCGGAATGGTCACCGGATTGGTTCAAGCGTTTATTGCCCCACCCACGGTAAAAGATATGGAATCGGTTGCTGACGACATCGCAACATTAGGCGGATGGTGGCATAATCGGGTAACACGAGTACTATTGGTCTTCTTCCTATCTTCACTCGGGTCGGCCATTGGCACCTTCGTCGCCTTTGGCTGGCTGAAAGATCTGCTGTAATTACAGTTGCATCACTGATCTAAATTGTATACAATTGCTGCGATTAATTATGTAACTATTTGATGGAGGGAACAAAAAAATGACTGCAAAAACAAATCTTCAACAAGCCATTAAAATTGCCATGCAAACTGAAAAGGATGCGATGGATTACTACAAATATGGCGCCGAAAAAATGCACGATGAACATGCACGCAAATCTTTTGAAATGCTTGCAAAAGAAGAAAAACAACATGCCCACATGTTTTTCAGTATCTATAAAGGTGATGAAGTCCCCGATTTTGAAGCCTTTATGGCAGCAGAACCAAACACCGAGTCCAGTTGGTGGAAAGCACTACAAAGTGCTTCGCTCGGAGGTTTTGACGAGCGTAAAGCGATTGAACTGGCCATTGAGCAAGAGGCTCAGCTAGAAAAAGAGCTGTGTGCTATAGCCGAAAGTATTGAGGACGAAGCGATTAAACAAGTTTATCTCGCCAATGCACGCTCAACCCATCACCATTACGAATTGTGCATGGAAGAACGTGATGCGTTATTCGGTGTATCCTGATAAAATCTTCATTGAATATAAAAGGGCGACTTCTTCGGAAGCCGCCCTTTTACCTTTATCAATCAACCAACCAACTAATTACAATAAGTCAGCAATCTCCGGTGCCATACCGATATAGCTAGCCGGTGTCATCTCCTGCAATCGTTGTTTATCCTCAGTTGGCAAATCAAGGTCTTCAACAAAGTCACGGATAATCTCCCGGGTAATCTTCTGACCGCGGGTCAACTCCTTGAGCTTTTCGTAGGGATTTTCGATACCAGCCTTACGCATCACCGTTTGAATCGGCTCGGCCAACACCTCCCATGCCTGCTCCAAATCATCAGCAAGGTTCTGTTCGTTGAGCTTGAGCTTACCAAGCCCCTTAATTACCGAATGGTAGGCAATCATGCTGTAACCAAAACCAACGCCCATATTACGCAATACTGTGGAGTCGGTCAGATCGCGTTGTAAGCGTGAGATAGGCAATTTCATCGCCAAATGTCCAAAAATCGCATTCGCCAAACCACAATTACCCTCGGAATTTTCAAAATCTATGGGATTCACTTTATGCGGCATGGTGGAGGAACCAATCTCCCCCTTAACGGTTTTTTGACCAAAATAACCCATCGACACATAGGTCCAAATATCGCGATTCATATCGGTAAGGATGGTATTCCAACGTGCCAAAGCATCAAACATCTCGGCCATATAATCGTGTGGCTCAATCTGAGTGGTAAACAAGTTTTGTTTAAGACCCAGACCATCTTCGATCACTCGCCGCGCCAGCGATGACCAATCAACATCGGGATACGCCGACAAATGAGCATTAAAGTTACCAACAGCACCATTGAGCTTGGCTAGAATCTCAACAGAAGCAATAGCCGTACTTTGTTTTTTCAAACGGGCAACAAACACTGCCAACTCTTTACCAATGGTGGTGGGTGAGGCGGTTTGACCATGGGTGCGAGCCAACATGGAAACAGCGCGAAATTCGTGGGCAAACTGGGCGACCTGACCTTCAATCTGCTGCTGCAACGGTATCATAGTAGCCAAACCGTCCTTCAGCATCAGAGCGTGCGACATGTTATTGATATCTTCTGAAGTACAAGCGAAATGGATAAACTCGGAAATATCCGCCATGGATGTGCCATCAATCTCCTCTTTCAGATAATACTCAATGGCCTTGACGTCATGATTGGTCACACTTTCCAGATCTTTAACCCGCTGCGCTCGCTCAGGAGTAAAATCGACTATAATCTGGCGTAAACACTCTTGTTCCTTAGCGGTCAAAGTGCGACACTCGCTTATACCTGCTTCAGCACACAGTTCAAGCAGCCAGAACACTTCTACTTTAATACGATTGCGCATCAAGGCATATTCGGAAAAACAGTCGATCAGAACCGACACCTTTGAAGCATAACGCCCGTCAATAGGGCTAATTGCTGTAATCATTATAATATCTCCTTGTGGTTATTCCTTAAGTTAATTTTGCTGTGGCAATATATCGCATCGCCAGCGCAGCCGCAAGGCGGTAATAGCAATCGAGATGGCAGTAAGGAGAACAAGCCATAAAGCAAAGATAATCTGTTGTTTTGTAGAGGAATTTGGTATCTTGATCCAATGATCTGATTCTTCTCTTTTAACAATAATCTTGGGAGTCTTGTATGAAAATCATCGCTAAATTTCTAATATTTATCATCATTATTGCGATTATTGCCCTTGCCGGAACAACGTACTATCTTGATTCCATCGCTAAAAAAGCGGTTGAATTTGGCGGGTCAAAAGCCCTAGGCGTAGACACAACTATCGACAAACTGCACATTTCACTCCTCGACGGCAGTAGCAGCTTTAAGGGATTTTCAATCGCCAACCCCCAAGGTTTCAGCGATAAAAACTTCATGGAGCTAACCCAAGCAAAAATCGCCATCGATATTCGGTCACTACTGTCCGACACCGTTCATATCTCTGAAATTTCACTATCAGGGCTACAACTTGGCGTTGAGCAAAGCAATCAATCATCCAACGTTAAATCATTGCTGGCAAATATTCCCCGGGCAAAAAAATCGCAACCTAAGGAAAAAACACCGAAAACAACAAGTTCACCAAGCAGTGACAGCGGTAAAAAATTCATTGTCGATCGGATTGTATTGGAGGATATCGGCGTAACGGCGAAGCTACAAGCTCTTGGTAATCAATTAAGCGACGTGAGCCTCACCGTCCCCCGCATTGAATTAAGCAATGTCGGTCAACAACAGGGTGGCATGATGATGGCTGAACTAATTCAGTATGTGGTCGAACAGGTGCTTAATAAAATTTCCAACAACTCCAACAACTTGTCACCGGCTCTGGCAGCCATGCTACAAGGAGACCTCGCCAGCGTTGACAGCCTTAAAGCGGGAGCCATGCGAGCTGCCAGCGACGAAATTGACAAGGCATCTAAAAAACTACTCAAAGAACTTGATCTACCTGAAGGCAGTGATACACAGCTACAGCAAGCAGCTGACACACTAATCAAGGGACTGTTTAACAATAAGTAAGCCGTAACTACTCAGCACCTCTCAAGTTGGGCATGCTGAGTAGTTACCAAAAAATATAACTAATCGAGCAATCCTTCTAACTCAGGCTCAAAAATCTCCCATACCCGTTTTTCCAACTGAGCAAAAAACTGTTCCGAAGTGATATTAGGCAATTTAATATTGGGATTTGGGTGCTTATGCACCTCGGCTGGCAGGGCAAATTCGCTTTTTTCATAGCCCTGACGTAATTCCAACGCCAAGCCGAGCAAAAATGCCCGCCTAACTGCAGCTCGAATAGTATTAGCATCAAGCTCAAAATTGAATTCACTGTGTAGACAGTCCACCACCATCTGGGTACCAATACCGTTGTTGATATCAAAAAACTTACACAAGCCGATCATATCAAAGCCGACAATATGCAATTTATCCTCGGTGATCCCTTTGACCCACGAATCGATATCGGTCTTCCCCTCCCGGGTCAACAAGCCGTATGTTCCCATCGACATATGTCCACCGGCAATTGCCCAGGCGTATCCTGGATTAGTTTCTGGCTGATAGGCAGCTAATTCCAGACCTTTTACGTGGTAGGCATAATCGGTCTCCCCCATCTGCTGCGACAAGCGCATGGAACCGCAACCAATCTCTGCCAGTTTCCCCTCACCCGCCTGTATAATCAATGCGCGAATCTTCTCGTAGTCGCCAAACTGCGCCCCATTGAGGATCGTCTGATCAGGATGACGCTCATTGTAAGACAGAGCATAGGAGATGGTCACTCCCAATGAAATAGCATCCATGCCATAGTTATCGCTTAGCTGGATCAAGCGGGCGGCCTGACCGGCCTCATGAATACCAATGTTGGTACCCAGCAGATTGAGTGGTTCATAATCAAACTTGGCCAAAAACTCGCCACGACTACCATCACTGTTTTTTTCTGAAATATTATTGTGACAGGTGATGCCACAACGATAACAGGCTTGGGATTGAATGTGATAGGTCTTCTCCACATTTTCACGAAACAGTTTTTCGGGAATATCGTTACCCTGAGGACGAAAGTTATTTACCGGCACGGCATGGAAGGGCTGAAGTACATCGTAAGCAGCCCAGGTACCACCACCGCCGCCACGACTGATCGGCTGCAAACGTGCAGCGCCACCGCCCTTAATAACATTGAGATTTACTTTTTTCACCTCGGGTGAGGTCGGCTTGATCTTATCCTCACTTTGAGCCACCAGTGCGACAATATTCTTGTAGCCCATGATATTGCCCATGCCACCGCGACCGGCAAAGCGACACTTATCCTCGCCCGATTTCAGTTGGTTTTCGGTACTCAGCGCCACCGCTCCCATATAAACATTTTCCCAATTTTCACCTGCTTGACCGATGGCGGCAAAATGGGCATTATCATATTCTTGGTGCAACGCCATTATCTTGTCGTGGGTGGAAAGACCGAGCAGGTGATCCGCCGGTTTCAACTCAATCTGCGGCCCTGTAGCGGTTTGCCTGATCAAGGCATAAACCGGCTGGGGTGAGCGATTCTCAAACACCAGTTCATCCAGCCCGGTCCACTTGAATTTTGCGCCAAACTTGCCACTACCCGCCGACCACATCGCCGCCGGCAAACCCTTCTTTGATCCCTTGATCGGACTGTAGCTAGAAAAATAAGTACGCATCCCGGTCATAGCTGTGCTACCGGTCAACAAGCCGGTATTTATAATCAACGGATTTTCATCACAGTAGGCGCTATCAATCCGCCGCCCGGCCAAATCCTGAAACGAGCGCCCAAAGCCACCAAGAACATCCTCAAGATTACGACATGGAACATCTTCAATCGTTTGCTGTCCACTGCGTAAATCAACAGTACAGCGTGTATACAACACCTGCTCCGGGTGCTCCGCTGGATCGGTAGTATTAATTTCCATCTGGATTCTCCTTGAAAGGTAATCTCTTCAGAACATTTTCTTCTCACAGCAATCTTGCCTAATTGTGTATACAAAAACAAGGACATATTGTTCCATGTTCAAGATTCATTCGGCGATAAACGCCAATCATCCCATCAATCATCCTTGCCCATTGAGCAAAATTCTGCAATAGTTCCGGACTTATCCTAAAGGAGGGCAACGTGGACTGGAAACGTTTTTTTGATAACATCGGCATGAATGGAACCCGCTGGCAGTGGCGCATCATGCGCTGGCAAAAGCAATGGCAGCAAATGGCTCGTGGAGAAGGCGTTCCCGGTGCCGATTTTTCCCTGAGCAAAATACTCCTCATCCTCAACCTGATCCTGTTTTCGGTGATGGTATTACGCGGGGCAACCGCCGGAGTAGGGATGTCGACCCTACTACACCCGAACATCGAATTACTGGTGGGATCTGGGGGGCAGTGGTGGCCGATGGTGGTACAAAACGGCGAATGGTGGCGCTGCATAAGTTACGCCTTTACCCATGGTGGCATTATCCACTTGGGCTTCAACATGATGGTACTGTATCAAGTAGGACCACAGCTCGAACAGGAGATCGGTCCCAGCGGTTTTATCTCCCTTTATGTAATAACCGCCTTGGCAGCAACAGGACTTGGCTATCTTTGGCATCCGATGACGGTGGTGGTCGGAGCTTCAGGCGCCCTTTTCGGTATGATAGGCTTTTCCATCAGCTATTTTCACCGCATCGGTGGACACCACGCGCTGGTACAACGTGATTTCATGTTGCGTTGGGCATTTTTTGCCTTCATTTTCGGTTTCTTTGTCGGCGCCGATAACGCAGCCCACCTCGGTGGTGCTGTCAGTGGCGCTCTATTCGGGCTGGTGTTTCCCATCTCGTTGCGTAGCCGCCGTGCATTAGCTCCAGTCACCAATACCTTAGCAGGATTAAGTGCTTTGGCCATTGTTTCCAGCTTGGCTCTACTTGTCCTCAGTTGGTTTAGTTAGGAGGCTGCCATGGCTAAAACAAAATATCCCATGACTACAGCCATCCGCCAGCTTAAACAACATAAAATCGCCTACACACCTCACCTGTACCCCTATGAAGAAAAGGGTGGAACCCATGTGTCATCACAGCAACTTGGCATTGATGAAACTGCGGTGATCAAAACCTTGGTAATGGAAGATGAGCGAAAACAACCGTTGATTATTTTGATGCACGGCAACTGCGAGGTATCAACCAAAGAGCTGGCTCGCACACTCAAAGTAAAACGAATCACCCCCTGCACCCCACAGATAGCCCACAAACACACGGGCTACCAAGTCGGTGGCACCTCCCCTTTTGGCACGCTCAAGCCGCTACCAATTTACGTGGAGCAAACCATCCTCGACCTACAACACATCTACATCAACGCCGGAAAACGCGGTTTTTTAGTTTGTTTAGCGCCAAAGACATTAAATCAGATCCTACAAACAACCGCCGTTGAGGTAGCGATTCGTAAGTAAGCGATGTTTTTCTTGTTATTTAATCAGCATTGTGTAAAGTAAATTGATAGAGTAACAGACAGGATGAACATACCTACTACCCTACACTTAGAGGCAACAATGGAAAACAACGAACTACAACGCGCAGCTGAGGCGATACAACAGTCTGAAGCCATGGTAATTTGCACCGGTGCAGGGATGGGAATTGATTCCGGTTTGCCCGATTTTCGGGGAGATGAGGGTTTTTGGAACGCCTACCCCATGTATCAAAATCTTGGGGTAAATTTTTATGATGCCGCCAATCCTATCCACTTTGCCAACGACCCGGAGTTTGGCTGGGGGTTTTATGGACACCGCACCAACCTGTACCGTGACACTATCCCCCATGACGGTTTTACCCTGCTCAAACGCTGGGCGAAGCAGCTTAATCTCGACACCTTTGTTGCCACCTCCAATGTTGATGGACAATTTCAAAAGGCCGGATTTGATCCACAACGAATAGTCGAAGTACATGGTTCCATCCATCACCTCCAATGCCTGAAACCATGTAGCCGTGACATATGGAGCAACGATGAAGAGATACCCGTTGACCTGCAAACTATGCGGGCGCAGCGGCTACCAACCTGTCGCCACTGCCAACAAATGGCTAGGCCAAACATTCTGATGTTTAGTGATTATAGCTGGATTGGAGACCGCAGTGCACAGCAGGAACAACGTTTTAATCAATTTCTGATCCGCAACAACGGTAAACGACTGGTGATCATTGAACTAGGAGCCGGGACAGCAGTACCGACCATTCGCCATCTCACCCAAACCATTGGAGGGAAAAAAGATGCCTGTGCCATCCGCATTAATCCGCGTGAGCCACAGATCAGCTCGCCCCACATCAGCTTGCCCCTTGGTGCATTGGATGCCCTACAGGCAATAGATCAACTACTTTTCTCTTCAGGCGATTGATCCAGTAGATCACTTAAGTTCAATGCGTTGATATAACGCTGACGGATCTGCTGCAATTGCAAGGCAACCACTGCTACCTCATGGGGCAAATGATCGAATTCATTTGGTGGCATCAGTACGTCTTCCAAGACCAGCGTTACCGCTGAAACCTGTGGAATAACCAAATCAACGTCACCAGATTCTGGACACATCACCATCACCACACCACGGTGCTGCAAATATTTCAACACCTCCCGAGCAACTTCACCAGGCATCCTCACCTGCTCGATCAGCTCTTCAACCGGCCAACAATCAACCCCGCGTTGAAAACGATTGTAGACCAACAACAGCATTTCCAACACTTGCAGCGGTTGCCAGCGGGTAGCATTGCCATGCCACAGCAAACGACCAATCTGGGAGCGATGCTGGTGCGCCCAGCATAGCTGTAACCCCAACAAGGCGATCATCCACGACAGATAAATCCAAATCATAAAAATTGGCAATGCGGCCATGGTGCCGTAAATAGCATTATATTTGGCTACCCCATACTGAAAATTGACGTAGCCCCACTGGGTGATCAACCACAGGGTTCCGGCACTAATTCCCCCTAAGGTTGCCGAACCGATGTTGACCTTGGTGTTGGGAATAAACAAATACAGGAAGATAAATGCCGCCCAAATCACGATGAATGGCAATACCGAAAACAACAATAATAGCAAATCACCAAAAACCGGCTTACTTAGTATCCATTGAACAATATCTTGATTACGCATGGAAGTGTTCATAGAAATCGCTGCCAGCAGGAATAGTGGCCCAAGGGTAACAACTGAAAAATAATCGGCAAAACGGCGAAATAAAGATCGAGTTTCATCCACACACCACAAGCTGTTAAAACATTTTTCAATATTGGATATCAAAGCAAGTACGGTAAAAACCAACACCACCAAACCAAACGACCCCAGTCTGGTCACATTGGTGTTATTGATATACTCAACGATACGCGTTACCACATCTTCGGAACCCACTGAAAGGTGCTTAAGCAACATCGGTTCAATGGTGTTGTGCACCCCAAAACCTTTGAGTAAAGCAAACATGATCGCCAATAACGGAATAAATGCTAACAACGTATTAAACGTCAAGGCTGCCGCTTTTTGACCGCACTGATTGCGCTGAAACCCAACCACAACGGCAATGAACACACGCAAGCCACGTGCGCAACAGTGCTTATTGCCATCGTTCAATAAATCTTTTTTAACCCACCATCGAATGCGCTTTAATCGCATCAGCATTAAATAAATCCCTCATAACAAAACAGCCCCGCAACCAATAGGTAGCGGGGCTGCAAATTAACCTGAATCAGTGCAACAAAGCTTTAGAATTTCCCAAACTCATCGTCATCCAAGGATATTTTAGGCTGCGATGTTCCTCCCCCCCAAGCATCATTAGTTGCGCCAACCGGAGCGACTGGAGCCGGTGCAGATGAATACGTCGGTGCGGAAGTGGGCGTCGGCAAAGCACTTGATCTCATATTAGAACGATACAGGGTAAAACCATCCATCATCTCACGCATCTCCGCAGCTTGCGCCGCCAACTCCTCGCTGGTAGCAGCACTCTGAATCGCATTGGAGGTGTTTTGCTGAGTGACTTCATCAATCTGGCTCAGACCAATACTAATTTGCGAAATACCTTGAGCCTGTTCGTCAGAAGAAGCAGAGATCTCACCAACCAAGTCAGAGACCTTGGAAATACTCTGCACAATTTCACCCAAGGCTGTGGCGGTATGTTCAG
>JAYEOA010000092.1:0-3560 GCA_034722515.1 Thermodesulfobacteriota bacterium
GTAATTGTAGAAATTGGGATCGCATTGAAGTGGTTACGTTGAACTATGAGCAAGCGGCAAAGGAGCAGTTGTTACTCCGAGCAAATGGATAGATAAAAATACGACAGTTTACTTGACATCTACCGGTACCACGGAAAGCGATGTTGGCGCAGACGTGCCATAATAGACCTGGTAAATATAGACGACCCTGCAGCACTGCAACCCTATACCCCAGAATTCGACTACGTTCTCTGGGATGTAGCGCATATGGACAGAGATCGGCTGGTGTAAACACCACCCAAAACCCGCAGTTATTTGCCGCATAGTGGATCTCGCCTGAATTTTCTCTGTTTTATCAAAACAATAATTTGAGAATGATTTGAGTATTTTTTTGCTGCCTGAATAATCAAATGCATGCACAGAAATGACTTGATAGGTTATAATGTAAAGTGTCGTTGAGGAAGGTGTGACGCCACACCCTCAAGAACCATACAAACGCATGATTCCTCTATTGTTGCACAATAGAGCCATAAATATGGAATCTGCCCCTACGGTTTCCACATATCGAAAAAATTAAAAAACTGGTACGGATTGTCCTTACAATAACTCTCCAGCGTTGCGACGTAGCGCTGGGCATATGGGGTAAAAGCCGTGGCCTTACGCCCCAATCCTTGCGGTACTTCAATCACGTCGGCAACAACCATTTCATAGGTGTTTGCACCACTCTTACTACTGGTAATCACCACAATGGGTGCTCCCGTTGATGTTGCCAGATGGTAGGCACTGATGGGTAGCGCCACCTCTTGACCGAGGAACGATACCTTGACGGTGTTTTTCTCATCATGGGGAACGCGATCGCCCATAACCGATAGAATACCACCCTGTTTTAATACCGCTAACATCTCAAATGCGCCCCCTAAGTAGCCTTGTGGGTCGATGACACGATAGGGAGATTCCTCTTTTATCTCGCCACCCTCTTTTTCGTAATCGTGTCGTTCAAATGAGCTGGCATGACCGTGCATTAACATGTGGATCGGTTCGTTGAGCGCTCCCATGGCCGACATCGCCAGTTGCCAGCAGCCCACATGAGATATCAACAAAATCATGCCACGCTTCTGGTCGCGTACTTTCAACAGTTGCTCGCGCCCAACAAGACTGACATGGATCTGATCGGAGCCGAGGGTACTGACAATGGCACGATCTACCATCACCTGCCCAAAAGCGACCACCATTTGATATTGTTGCCTCAAGCGAGTAAAGCCAACGGAGTTGGGAAAGCGATGGTTCAGGTAGGGATTACAGCCATGGCGAACCTGCGGCCAAAACAATACATAAACGGCGCAAACACAGTTCAATAAAAGATAGGCAGCTTTACGGCCACCCAAGCGGATAAACACATAAAACGCCTTATATCCCCATGGGGAACCTAGTGTACGTTGTTTTTTATTCACGGACATGGTGTGTCCCTATCTGGCACGGTTTGCCAGGCACGCTGTTGCAGCCAACGGCTGATCACATATACAATTAAGCCACCAATAATAGCGAATAACGGCCCCAGCAACAATGAGCCGAGAAACCATTCATAGGCCCGATCAATACACTGAAGACCCAGCGTTTCAAAACTAATATCGGTCAACCACTGACCATTACGCAGATAATAGCCCACCTCAATACACAGTGCCGGAACCAGCGGCGGCATACATAGATTACCGGCGGCCACAGCCAGATAGCGATTCACCCCGATGAATCCGGCGGCAAACAACGTCACTACCGTATGACAGGCGATCAACGGCAAGGTGCCAAGGAGCAACCCCAACGCCATGGCTAAACCCAACTTCGATGGCGAAATATCCTGTGCCAGCAGGTTGCGTAACGATTGCATTGGTTGCCGCCACGAAAATGGTGGTTGATCGGCACGGATCAAACTCTTGTGCGGCCATGGGGCGATAGAACGCATGCATAAACGCATATTTAGCCATGATAAGTTAATGTTATCCCTCACCTTATTAAAGTGGGAAATCCGCTCGCCGCCGGGGGCATAATAAACCTGAATGGGCACATCGTGCAAAGACACCCCCGCCCAACACGCCTTAACTAGCACCTCAACCTCAAAAGAGTAGCGACTGTCGGTAAAACTCAAATGTTCCAGCACCGCCAGTGGATAGGCGCGAAAACCACTCTGGGCATCGCCGAGCTTACAGCCTGTTTCCACCCGCAGCCAAAAATTGGAAAAGTGGCGACCAAAGCGGGAGCTGGCCGGGACGTTTTTGGTGTTAAAATCACGCATGCCCACATAAACGGCTAACGGCTCTTGCATCACCGCCTGAAAAAACAGTGGCAAATCTTCGGGATGATGCTGGGCATCGGCATCGATGGTAACAATATGGCTAAAACCACGCTGACGGGCTTCTACTACAGCGGTTAAAATCGCTTCCCCTTTGCCACGATTCACCTCATGGCGCAGCACCGTTACCTTTAGATCAGTCAGCGTCTGTGCCCCGCCATCGCTACTGCCATCATCCACCACCAACACATGTTGGTGTTGCTGCAAACAACGCTGCACCACATCGCGCACCGTGCCGCCGTGATTATACAGCGGAACAACAACCAGTATTTGTGTCAGTTCTGTGACCATCAATCCTCTATTCCGTATTATCAGGGCAGACCCCCTGATTTAATCATTGGCGATACCGTAGGGGCAGAATCTATTTCTGCCCGATTTTGGGTATTGGGGGCGGATATGGAATCCGCCCCTACGATTCCGCAATCCTTTTACCCCGTTTGATAAATGATAAAAAACCACCTAAATTTTTTACAAAACGCCACCAGCTATGGGGTGATTTCCACAGCATGGTGACATAACCCCACAACACCTCGCGCCGATGGAAATGGGCGCGATAGAAGTCGCTGAACATTTCTTCTAGGCGTTCTTCGGTCATGCCGTTGGTGACAAATTGAAAACCCATGCAATCCATGCTCGCCCAGTCCTCGGTGAAGGTTCCCAGCTCATGAATATTTTCATACAATGGTGAACCGGGAAACGGGGTAAACTTAGCCACATTGAGATCATCGATGGGCAGATTAAAGATATAGTCCATGCTGCGCTTAATACTCTGTTCCGTTTCCCCCGGCAGACCCACCATCATCAAACCCTTGACGCGCACCCCATGTTTTTTGATCAGACGGATGGTGTCGGCCAACATATCCAAATCCGGGTTCTGGCGATGTTGCGCCAGCAAATCGTGGTCGCCGGTCTCAATGCCTAAACTCATCATCCAGCAACCGGCTTTTTTCATCTGACCAATCAATTCGTCATCCACATGTTCGGCACGAATGGCGCAGTTAAAGGTCATCCCCAGCGGTTTTTCAATCAGCATCTGAGTAAGATCCAGCACCCGCTGACGATGGAAGGTAAACTGGTCGTCATAAAAATTTATATGCCGAATAGCGTAGGTTTCGCGCAAGTGCTTCATATGGGCGTACAGATAATCCGCCGAATTGAAGCGAAAGGTGCGCTGAAACACCGAACGGTCGCAGTAACTACAGGCATAGGGACAACCACGACTGGAGATACAACTGGT
>JAYEOA010000092.1:3660-34725 GCA_034722515.1 Thermodesulfobacteriota bacterium
TTTCGCGCAAGTGCTTCATATGGGCGTACAGATAATCCGCCGAATTGAAGCGAAAGGTGCGCTGAAACACCGAACGGTCGCAGTAACTACAGGCATAGGGACAACCACGACTGGAGATACAACTGGTGTTGGGCGCTTTAGGGTAGTTGAAAATCGGTAGCTGATATACATCGGGGAAACCGGTCAATTTATCGTAAGCAGGAAACGGCAGACTATCCAGATCCAGCCCTGCGCGATAACCACTAAACGTCGCTTCACCCGTAGCAGTGCGGCAGACAACACCTTTGAGCTGTGGCCAATCGGCTTGATCTGTAGTGACAAGTTGATAGAGGCTTTCCTCCCCCTCGCCGACAATCAAAGCATCGAGGTCGGGATAATCATCAAGCAATTGCTCTTTTAATGCCGAAACATGGGGACCACCCACCACCACTTGCAGCCCGGCAAACTCTGTTTTGGCTAATTGGGCAATACGTACCCCATCGAGAAAACTCGACGTGGTACAGCTCAACCCCAGCCACGCCGGTTGATACTCACGAACATATTCGGCAATGAGCCGGTCAGAGTCAGGGAAAGCATAACAGTCGATAATATCGACCAAAATATCGCGCTCCAATAAGTAAGCAGCGATGCCGACCAGCCCGAGGGGCGGCATGATATTTGCCAAACGCGACACATCGTTACCGGCGCGATCATTGGCATAACCGAGGGGATGAACCAAGAGGATACGTTGTCGATCAGCCATTTTTACGCTTCCTTCTGCGGGTTGGTTTACCACCAAATGAGACCATCTGATCCCACAAGATCCCCTTAAAACCAAAATTATTCATCATCGTCATCTGCTCCTGACCGGCGGAAGGCGGAAAAATACGATCACGGCGACCGGCAAAGGAGGTAAGTATCTCCTGATTCATCCACTCTTGGTCAATGGACGGAGAGAGATAATATACCGGCTTGAGTAAATTGACATCGGCGCTGGTCACACCGTCGGCCACGGCACGTTCCAGCAAGCTGGACTTGGGCAAAATTCGGATACCAGAAAAAGCAAACACCACACTTTGGTCGAGCTGTTTAATATTCTCCAGCCCTTCACGCACAGTATCGGGCGTTTCATCCGGTCCGCCAAACATGATGAAGTGGGCACAGGGTATCTCGGCGGCAACGCTAAGGTGGTGACAACGCAGCACTTCGTCAAAGGTAAAACCTTTATTGATACCCGCCAGAGTGCGATCACAACCGGCATCGGTGCCCATCTCCATGGCGTACAAACCTGAGCGCTTGAGCAAAGCCAGATGATCGGCCGTCATCCCCTGAGGGCGAAAGAAGGCACACCAACGGATCGACACCTCACGGCGGATGATCTCTTCAACCACACCTATGTGATGACCCTGACTGTCGTTGAAGATCGAATCGGTAAAAAACAGGTGATTAGTGCCATAATCACGCTGCATCCGTTCGATATCATCCACCACCGCACCCACGTCACGCGGACGAAAACAATTGCCCTCCAAACCGGGATAGGTGCAGTAGACACAGCGAAAAGGACAACCCCGTTTCGTCTGTAAATTGATCATACCACTGTGCTGCTGGTAGTAATCAACATACTCCGGCACCAACAACGGCCCTTTCATCTGGCTGCCATTGAGAGGTATTGCACTGCTATGGAGACGTTCAATGGTCTCACCGCGCTCTATGGAGCTGACCAGTGACCCAACCACCTGCTCCCCCTCGCCAATTACACCGTAATCGGCCTGAAGATAATCGAGGATATCCTCCGGCATAATCGAAAACGCCGGGCCGCCGATAACAACCGGCACATCGATACACGATTTAATTTCAGCCACCAACTTATGCGCATCGGACAGATACCAATTTTCATCAGAGCTGAACGAGTCGACATTGTCGATATTGCGCAGCGATAACGAGACCACGTTGGGCTGAAACTGCTGCAATGCCTCACGCAGGTCAGCGTAGGACTGGCCGTGAACCAGAAAGTCATATTGACGAACATTATGCCCCTGCTCTTGAAGCACCGCAGCAATGATCGCCATCCCCAGCGGGTACACCGGATAGGGATCTTTCGATACATTGCTCGACAGGATAAATACGCGACTCATTAGCGTTCTCCTGTGTCCTTTTTGTCAAAACGACGACGGCGCCTACTATCGTAACGACGATAGGTGCCATCCTCAATCTCACGGGTAATCACCTGCTTAAAGAGTTTTCCCATCTTCAGTTGATAACCACCATCGGCATTGAAGGTATCCCAAGCGTAATAAAACATCTTCTGCAACTCGTCAGGAGTCATCTGTTTCGGCTGAAATACCACCTTATCTGCCGTATAATCCCCCCAATTATTAGATAAAATCCGCCCCTCATTCTCCATCTGGGTACGCAGGGGTGAATGGGGGAACGGGGTCATAATAGTAAATTCTGCAACATCCAAGTCAACTTCCAGCAAAAAATCCACCAGCTTACGGATACCATCGGCACTTTGATCATCGGTACCAAGGAGGATTGTTCCCTCAGCGCCTATGCCATGATCCTTTAAGTGCTTGATGCGATTACGGATCACATCGGATGTATCGAACACCGCCTGATACACATACCAAGCACCGGCATCAGCCGCCGCCTTGAGCACCTCATCGTCATCGAGCAACGGATGGGAAACCCACTTCTTTTTCAGCGGTTTCATGGCGGCAAACAGGTCAAGAAGCCACTGTTTATCCTGCGCCATGGAGTTATCGACAATAAACAAGCGATTATTCGGAATAGACTCCAACTCCTCAATCACCTTGTCGATGGGACGGGGGCGAAACTGCTGACCGCCCAAATAGCTGGTACAACAGGGATAGCACTTGAACTTGCAGCCACGTGAGGTATGCACCAGATCGAGCATCTGCACCCCGCGATAGTTATACAGCTCACGGTCAAGAATCTCCCGCCGGGCAGTGCCTACCAGTTCAATAGGTGGATGCTGATGCATGTAGTTATATACTTTTTTCAAGCGACCGACGTTAAAGTCATCCACCACCGCCTGCATCCGCCCTTCCGCCTCACCGAGGAACACACAATCGGCATGCAGTTGCACCTCTTCGGCATGGAGCATGGTGGCAATGCCACCAAACATTACCGGAATACCACGCTCGCGATACTCATCCGCAATTTCAAAGGCCCGTGGCAACTGGCAAGTCAACATCACCGACAATGCCACCAAATCCGTCGATTCGTTGAAATCGAGGGTCTGAACATTCTCATCGATAAAACTGACCTCGACCTCGTCTGGTAATGTCGCGGCAAACACCACCGGGCCATGGGGTGGCAAATGGAATTCGGTCTGACGTTCCAACTTCGCCCAACGCGGGTAAACAAGTTTCATTTTCATCTAAGGTGTCTCCTTATCGGTATGCCATCGTGAAAATCAATCCACTGGCAACTAAACGTATTTAATAAAACTTTCTCAATATTTTTAAATCATTTATCACCCAACTTATTTTGCTCATTGTCAGGCAATTGTTCCGATAAATAATTATCTTTAGAAATAACGCTTCTTCCCAACTCTTTTTCCGTATCTTTTCTGGCATTACCGGCAACCGAACCACCACGCTTGGCGACTTTTTTATTGTCAGCAAAGGTATCTGGTTTTTCTTGCTCTGATATTTCGGTGGTTACTTTTTCACCCAACATGGTAAAAATCAGCTCTAAATCTGTCATATTATTGCGCAAATTGACTTTGGATTTTGTCGGGATATTTTTATGCTTTTTTTATTCACTGGGAGTCATACCAAAAGTAGCTTTAGATATTTCAGCAGTTAAAATAGCGTAATCTTTTTGATTTTCTATGCCCCGTTGCTGCCACTCATCAGTCAGGTTCTGACGCACGGCCATGCCTCGCAAGCGTTTATCAATCCAATCTTTGGGGTAGCCTTTTTGTTCGTACAAGGCTTTCATTCGTTCTTGTGCAAGTTCTGGATTTTCTATTTCATCTATACGTTCTTGCCCAACTTTTGCCAACCAACGTTTGAATGGCTCAGCTTTTTTACTGGGGATAGACTGGATCAGTCGAAAAGCATCTTGAGTATTTCCCGCCAGGGTTTTTCTGTGCTTACCAGTTACAGTCAACATGGCTATCTGGGGACAATTTGTCCCCAGGTAGCTCGCTAACTCTTCATCTCTTTTGCGCAGTTTTTTAAGGTAGTCTGTAGGGTTAGCACTTTCAGTTAATGCACCAACAATATCTACCAAAGAATAAAACCATGCGTCATTGTGCCACACTCGTCTTATTTTTTGATCTTGAAACAGGATAATTTTATTGTTTTGCTCCATTGATTTTCCCATCATATCAACACCTTTTTTAACTCGAAACTTTTTGGATCAGGAAAAGATTATACTGCACAAAACACCACCAACTGCTCCACCAACATGGCAACATTATCAACAGGTTGATCATTGCACAACAATCCCCCATGCTCATCGATATGCAGAGATAACGAGGCTGGTTGCGCTACACCATCGGCAGGTTCCAGCACCATAAACAGTGCACCGGGGGCGTTTAATGCGCCTTGATCACTCAAGTCACAGTAGCCGACAATCAACTTTTCGTCTTCACACCAAGACAGGGTTTCTATCGCTGCTCGAATGGTAGACAGGCCACATTTATCGCCGCTATTAACCACTTGACAATTACCGGTGAGACCAAAGCGTATCGCGGCTTCACCTAAAAAGGTATTGGACAGGGTATAGGCAAATAGTTGCGGGCTGGCCAACAATCCCTGCTCAGGAATCACTGTGGCAAAATAATCGCCGTCGGTGTATAGGCAACCGCTGAAGGTTTCGGCCATGATGCCGACGGGGCGTTTATCCTGCCATTGTTCTAAACCAGCATCACGCAGAGCAAATGTGATGGCCGCTAAACCAAGGCGGGAAAATGGATCCATACGCCCAAAACGGCGGTCGGGACGATCAAAGAGGTCTTTGCGTTGCACCCCGGGTAACTCCCCCGGAGAAAATCCTTTAAAGGTATTACTGCCGCCGACACCAAGACCATTAACAGCCACCCAGCCAAAACCACGGATCGTACACTTCATCATCGTTGCCCCCGGCGTAGTACCAGAGCGGCATTGACACCGCCAAAACCAGAATTGGTGGAGAGGAGGACATCGCCATTTCCATCACCATTAAATGGTTGCGCTATGGTACTTACCTGTCCTTGTGCCAGCGGTTCCGGGTGTTCTAATCCACAGGTCGGTGACACCAATTGATCGTTGAGGCTAGCAATGCCAAGGACAACTTCAATTCCACCGGCAGCGCCAAGGGTGTGTCCCAACGCTCCCTTAATCGAAGATAACGGCACGTTGCGTTCACCGAAAATAGCGTTGAACGCCGTCAATTCCATCATATCGTTATACACAGTCCCCGTTCCATGGGCGCTGATGGCGGCGACATCATCTGGCGTTAATTGTGCGTTGCGTAAGGCTTGGTGAATAGTCTGAATCAGGCCACAGCCATCACGAGCCGGTGCCGTAATGTGGTTGGCATCGTTGGCAGCGCCCCAGCCACACACCTCGGCCAGTTTAGAGCGCCCGTAGCGCTTGGCCGCTGTGTCACTCATCAACACCACGGCTGCAGCCCCCTCCCCCAACGTTAGACCGCTGCGAGCACGATCAAAGGGACGACTTGCTTGTGCCGATAATGCTTGTAGGGCGGAGAAACCGGAAAACACAAATTCACTGACCAGATCGGCGCAACACACTACGACTACCTCAACGGTGCCACTGGCAATTAGAGCGGCACCACGGGCAATTGCCAACGTCGATGAAGCACAGGCGGCATTGATATTCATGCCACCATCGGCTAATTGCAAGCGTTTGGAGATCCAACGCGTCATGGCACCGGGAACGACAGCTTTAGCATTACCAGGTTGATCCCATTGGCAATCATGGTGATAATGATCTTCCAACAGATCAATCGCACCCTTGGTGGTGGCGGTGATCAAACGTGCCTCACCGGGTACATCGTCCAGCTGCTCAAGGAGCTGTTCCAATAATGGATATAAGCGTGATGTTCCAGCCGTTGCCGTCAATCCGGAAACCAGTGCGGCGACCTGCGACACATAATTTGTCGTGCAAAAATGCTCAACAGGGCGGATAGCTGTTTTACCGGCCAATAGCTCCGACCACACCTGCTCTACCCCGATACCTAAACCGGTTACCAGAGCGCAATCGGTGATATGTACTGATCGCAATTGGGAACGCATTACACCCCCCCCTCTTGCCAGCGCTGTAAAAATTGCTGATAAAATAGCGGCGGCACCACCAACATATTGTATTCACAATCCAAAAGCATCTGCACGGTATAACCGCTGGTCACCATCTGTTGTTGTGCATTGCGTAAAATAAATTCAAAGTTGAGTCTGGCTGCTGCGCTCCAGTGCCAGCGCCCCTCAATGGTAAAATGATCTTCAAAGCGTAGGGGTTGATGGTATTCGACATGCATCTGCTTGATCGGTGTGACCACCCCTTTGGAATAAAAATCCATATAGCCCAAGCCGTATTTGGCACTTAACGCGACACGGGCATCTTCAAAGTAACCGGGGTAACGCCCGTGCCAGACAATACCCAGAGCATCTACCTCTTCAAAACGCACCTGACGTTCCACCACCATAGATAGCGGTTCAGGTGAGTTTTCAACCTTGGGAAACCAGCGTTTTCTCATGCGACTACCCCCACATCGATCACTAGCCAGAACGATGCCACCAGCTCTTCGTCCACCTCAAGTCGCGCATCGATAACCGTTTTACCGCGCACCTGCTTGCGCTTGCAGCGGACATCGATAATATCGTTTGGTTTAAGCTGACGATGAAACTTCGAGCGCTCAACGCAGCTAATCACCGCTACTGGTGGCAGATGCTGTTCGGCAAGGAGCTGAGCCATAAAAATCTGCACCACCGCCGGTACAATAGGATGACCGGGGAAATGACCGGAAAAACCGATAAAATCAGCAGGTAGACAATAGGATTGACGTACCTCAATCCCTTCCTCGATCATCACAGCATCGGTCATTTGACAATTTAATAACGCTTTACGCATTTTACTCATCACAATTTTTTTATCTCTTCAATCCACAGGGTTAAGCTAAAACCACTGTCATCATTTAACACAATACCCGTTGGAGCCCATAAGGAACTCTGCTGTCCACCCTGAGTATAATTTTCATATTGATAATAATCGACCTGCCAATGTTGTTTATCAGAGTTCATCGTTTTACTGTGTAAACGCACCGGCATACCGCTAAAGCGAAACTGAATCCCCGGATCAGACTGTGAATCAAAGCGGTATTCATGGCTGGTGCGTGTCAAATGGTCTTGTGAAACAGGATATGGTCGAAGAAATATCTGCCTGACACTCTTGGCCACCATTTCCGGTAATTGGCGATGTTCTTCGAGCAGCGGCAACAAATAGTTCAACCGATAATCGGCATCGTTCACCGAAAGATCAAACAGCTTCACCCCCATGGTATCCAACGCTACCAAGCGAGCTTCATTACTCACGGTATCGAGTTTCATTACCCCTTCAAGGGGAACCTTGCGCATGAAAAGCTCCAACAAGCCACTATGGCGACACAAATAACGCTGCCCGCCAGTCAACCAGCACTCTTCGAGCAATTGCTCGATTGTCAATTGCGGCATCACCTCCGGCGTATGACGCTTGAAGGAAGGTGATGGAGGCGATAGAAACGATGAACAACCAGCCAATGACACGCACATAAGCAAACAGAGCAGTAAATAGAATTTGCTAGTCATCGTTCTCATCTGGATTCCGTCCATTGATAAACAGCCGGAACAATATACAGTGCCGTCACCACCGCAGCACTAATACCAAACAGCACGGTGATACCAATGGAATACATGGCCGGATGCCTAGCCAGTACCAACGAACCAAAACCAGCCAACGTGGTTAATGCTGAAACCAGAACCGCCCGCTGCGCTTGCTCGCAACCACTACCATCGCAGCGGCTGAGGATAAAAATGCCATAATCAACCCCTAATCCAATGATCAAAATAGCCGCAATGACATTAAATAGGTTAAAACTCAAGCCTAACCAACCCATGGCACCAAACATAAACAACAAACCACTGGCAACGGGGAGCAGGGCCAATAAGATATGGCGCAAGCGACGGTACCAGACAATCAGCACCATCACCACCACACCGAGAGACATAACGATAAAACGGCTGAAATCGGTAGCCAAGGCAGCACTCAACTGCTGACTGAATCCCCCCGGTGCTATCACAATAGCATTGGGAACAGACGCTAAAGAATGCTGCAGTTGTGGGGTCAAATCCGCTTCATCCATTAACGAGATCAGGGCAACACCATCAGCCGTCATCTCTGAATCGGCCATCATCAAGCCACTGATCACCTCAGTTAAACTGGCCTGCTGCCAGAAGTGCAGCCCCACTGGTTCAATGGGTTGCTGCAACCAGCGGCTAAACGGATGAAATGCTGACGACGAGAAACCTAGATCGGCACCAATGCTTAACAAGTGCGCAGCTAATGTCGGCTGATGTTGCTGCCAAAACTGGTTCCACAATTCGCGATTGTGTTGCTGGCGTTGTGGAGCTGGCAGAATACTGGCCAAACTGACTATGGACGATGACTGACGCTGTACCTGCTGATAGATAGTATCATTAACCGTCAACGCTTCATCGAGGGTTTTGCCCCGGGCAAACAGCAGCGCACTACTGCGCATATTGCCCCAAACCTGTTGCAATAATTGTTCTCCATCACGTAACGCTGGTGTTGATACACCGAGGCTGCGCATATCACCATCGAAACGTAAATTCGGCACAGCAACGGCGCTCAAAACCATCATCGCCGCCCAGAAAACCACTATCCATAGTCGTACCCGTTTCACGCAAATAAGCGGAGGATCTGAAGCAGCGCAGCCTTTACCACATAGTTGGGGCATTACCACTAAAGCTAGCACCGTTGCTGTCGCAATGGCGGTCATCGAAAAAACAGCCAGTTGACGCTGACCCGGCAGTGATGAACTCAATAACACACTGAAGGCTAAAAAGCTGGTCAACGCACCACCGATTAACGGTGAGGTTAAACGGCGTAATTGCATCGTCGGTTGGGAACTGCCACGCAAGGAAAAATATACATGCAGGGTAAAATCAACGGTGATACCGAGTAACACCGCCCCGAAACCGATGGTAATCCCTGAAACAGACGGAAAGACCACAGCAACCGCAGCGGCTGACACGCCCAACACCGATGCCGGTAGCAGAAACACAAACAATGCGTGCCAACTACGCAACAACAAAATGAAGATCAACAGTATCGCCAGCGTCGCCGTCCCGAGGACTATACGCAAATCACGCTGGATAGTGCTGGCATTGGCCAAGGTATACTGATGACCACTGACCACCGTGGCCTGTATCCCGGCGGGAACATGGAGGGCAATCATCTGCTGTAACTGGTCGATCAGTTTGCCACCACCGATTACATCGCCGATGGCAATATCGGTATCGACCACCACCAGGCGATGGCGGCCATCACGACTGACAAAATCACGCTGCTGCTGATCCGCTTGCGCCATTGGGTTAAGCTGACGCAAATGCCCGGCAGCTATCTGCCACAAGGCTAACGGATCTTCGCGCAAGCTCTGCTTTGTCCACCACCCCTGAGGGGTTAATAATTGTTCGCGCACCCGTTGCAAGCGTTGCTTGATTTTCTCAGGCCGCAAGCGTTCTTCAATCAATTGCAAGTCGTGTGTAGTGACCAAATTCGGTAACGCCTGCAACAACGTGGTGAACAACTGTCCTTGCGCTTCCAGTGGTGGGCCGCTCAACACCTGAGTAAACAGTGGAGGTTGCAACGAACCACTTAATGCCGCGGCCGCCTGCTGTAGCTCAATGGCGCTGATCCCCTCCACGGCATGGAGATCAATCAACAGCTTGCGGGCAAAAGGTGCTTTTTGTAACCAATCAAAATTGCGTCGAACCTGTATATCGGCAGAGTTATCGGGCAACAGTGATTTTATGTTCTCGCGTTGATCGATCAAAGCTAAACAAGCTACGCTTAACAGGGCAAAACAAACATAGCCTGTCAACAGCAAGCGCGAGCGTCGGTTAAAAAAAAGATAAATAGCTTCGATTACAGAGTTCAACATTTTAGATGCGCGACCGCTCGGTAAATAATCTCTCGGCAATCTCACTATTTACCTGTGTATTGCTAAAGTTGATTCTCGTATAATCGCCATCGGATTCATGTATTTCAACCGCCGAAACATAGCGATCCGATGCGGAAAAAGTAATCAATAAATAGCTAAGAAAACCAGCATCTGCGGCTCGTGGAATTAGGCGCAATTGAATCGGTTGCTGTTGCACTGCGGTCATTTGATAGTTCTGTTGCAACCACCCAAGATCAGCCTTCGCCCAGGCAAATAACTGTTCGGCGATTAACGCCATGGCACGATCTTGATCGAGTTTGAACGGCTCACTATCAGGAATCCGTTGATGCCAACGGCGACCGCCATCACCATTTAGAACAAACCCGGAACCGATGGGTTCCAACAATTCCCAGCGCAAGCGATCAGGACGTTGATAATAAAATTGCCCTGTCGATACCAGCTTTTCCTCAAACATGCTGAGGTATTTTTCCTGTGTAAAATCACTACTTAATGTTTCAACATGCTGCGCTGCCGATGAAATGCGCCGCACCAGCTCATCACTCAATCCATCGTCAGCAGCCATTACGCCAAATGGAAAGAACAGCACTGCAAAAAAAGAAAACAGAAAAAATTGTTTCACGGTAGCCATAATTTCACACTCCCTTCGGCAATAACTTCTTCACCGCAAGTGATCACACCATCAATAACCGCAAAGCCATCGAGCTGCGCTGCGGTTTTAATATCAATAATCAATTGCTCCGCGCTTTGTGCTTGACGATGGATGTTAAAGCTACGCCCACCTACCAGGAAACCCCGCTGTACAGGGCGTTGATTCAGAGTGTCATCATAGCCCTTGATGGTGGCATAGGCCTGGGCGACCATCTCAATGAGTGCCACCGTTTCTAATTGTCCATCGTCGCAGACAAAGAGATCACCGCTGCCAATGGATGCAGTCACCCGACCCTGTCCCGGTGAAAAATCGATCAACTGATCGACAAGGATCATTGGTGGACGATGGGGTAGCAGTTTAGACGCTGCGAACGGTAGCTGAAGTTCTACAGGAACCATCTTTATTGTTCCTGCCAATATTGGCTTAGATCATCAAACATCTGACTGGAAAATAAAATTTTACGCAGTTTTACCAGATCATCGTGGAAAACGCGGCTATTATCATACACTTGAAAATCCTCGTTCAGCAGGGCATAAATACGTGCCGTTGCGTGACCAAGACCTTCAGCATTACGAAATGATAACGCCTGTAAATCAGCCAACACCTCCAGCGTTAACACATGCTTAGCATTGCTAACCTGTCGGAACGCTTTACGCGCCGCAACGGTTCCCAAACTGACAATATCCTGATTTGAAGCATTGCACGAAATACTATTAGTGCTGACAGGATTGGCCATTTGGCGATTTTCTGCCGTGGTTGAGGTGGCCAGATACTGCGCCCCCATAAAGCCCATGGTCAAACCAAGGGTGCCTGGGATCAAATGTTCCGGCAGCCCTTCGTTGAGGTTTTTATCCAGTAATTTATTCAGCCGTCGTTCTGACAGATTACATAGCGTTGACAAACTAATACACAGGGCATCCATGGCAAAACCGATACTTTGACCGTGGAAGTTACCACCGTGGATGATTTTCTTTTTCTCCGGTATGATGATGGGATTATCGTTGGATGAGTTGGCCTCCACTTCAACCGTTCTGGTTGCCGATTCAATCATCTCTGTTACCGGAGCCAACACCTGTGGGGTACAGCGGATGGAATATACATCCTGTACGTTGATGGTGGTTTCAAACACCAGGCCATCCTGATGCTGGTTACGGATTTGGTCGTGCATATCTTCACGGCGGGTGATATTGGTTGAGCCACGATAGAGATTACGGATCGTTTCTGCGGTCTGCAACTGACCGGGATGAGGTTTAACCCGATGCAAATCGACATCAAATGCATCGTCAATGCCACCAAACAACTCAATACCGAAAGCACCGGTAACATAGCTGATCCGCAATAGTTTTTTTGCACCAAATATGGCAAACGCTGCTAATGCTGTCATGGCACTGGTGCCATTCATCAGCGCAATCCCCTCTTTATAGCTCAGCCGCATCGGTGCGTGACCCAGTTCAGCAAACACCTCTTTTGCAGGACGCAATTGCTCCTTATAATAGACGTTGCCCTCACCAATTATACCCAAACCAAGATGGGCAAGATGGATCAGATCACCCGACGCACCGACACTGCCGCATTCAGGAATATAAGGAGCGATATCGTTATTGATCATCCACTGCATAAACTCAAGTAGCTCCAGACGCACACCACTGTAGCCCTTGACCAGAGTATTCAACCGGATCAACATCACCGCTTGAGCAATATAAGGTTTAAGTGGATCACCGAGTCCCGCTGCGTGACTACGAATCAGATTAACCTGTAATGCTTCGATCTGGTTATCATCGATAATTTTGTTGCACATGGGGCCAAAAGAGGTGTTCACCCCGTAGATTATGTGCTTTTTGGCAATGGCATTTTCCAGAAATTCCCGACTGGCTTGGCAACGCTGCAACGCCTGTTCGTCCAACTCAACACGCTGGTCACCTACACCAACAGCGATAATCTCTTCAACGGTTAAATCATGTCCTGTTAGCACCACGCTTTTATGTTCTGACATTTAAAATACCCTTCATTACAATATTACCAATCAATCGTAGGCAACAGATGTACGATAATCAAAAAATATAACCGGTTTGCGCTTATCTTCCTGCAATGTTTTACGCCGCACACTCTCAAGCTCAGCTATTTCAATTTCAGGTTTTACTCGAATGCGAGCCGAAATATGTTCGGCAATCCGGTGCGCCGTCAACCCATTATCTCGGCAGCCGACTACCACCTTAATCCGGTCTGACAGGGTAAAATCATCGTAAACTTCGAGATAATAGGCCGCGACCGCTTCCAGTTCCTGCAATGCCGCAAATATGGCCGGAGGGTAAACCGTCGTGCCACGATACTTAAGCATCTGATTCTTGCGCCCCAGTATCGGCCCCATGCGCACACTGTTTAGCCCACACGGACAAGGATCACGATACAAACAGGCAATATCACCGGTACGAAAGCGCAACAATGGCATACCCGTCACCTGTAGCGGTGTCGCCACCACTTCGCCAGGGGTACCATCGGCCACCCGTTTACCCTGCTCATCCAATACCTCAACCAGCATCAACTCAGGGGCGACATGGCCACCGATCCCCTGCGAACAATCGCAAAAAGTGGTCGCCATTTCGGTACTGGCGTAAGTACCATACACCCGTGTCTGCCAGCAATGCTCCAAGCGTTGCCCTAACACAGATAGCGACATATCCTGTTGACGCACCGGTTCACCGATACAGATCAAACGCTGCACCCCACAATTGACCGGATCGATGCCATCGAAACGTAGTTTTTCAGCTAAAGCTAAAAAAAATGTTGGCACACCTACCAGCGCCGTCGGTCGAAAACGTTGCACCAATTGCGCAACCACAGCAACCGAGCTGGATCCGCCACGAATCGCTGTAGCACCAATCTGTTTCAGTCCCAGAAAATAGGCCATCCCGGCCATAAAACAGCGATCAATGGCGGCGGCGATGAGTACACGGTCGTGCTTGGTGATACCGGCAGTACGAAAAGCGATCTCCTCATTGGTCGCCAGACGATCTAAATCTGCTCCACTCTGATAAAACGCCACCGGCTGTCCCGTGGTACCCGAAGTAAGGCAAATATCGGCAATATCTTGTTCACTAACGGATAAGAAATGCCGTTCACAGCCTTCAAGATCAGCCTTGGTGGTCGTAGGCAATTGCAACAAATCATCACAACTACGAATCGATGTCGCATCTAACCAGAGACGATCAAACATCTGACGGTAAAATAATGAATGCTGTAACACGTAGTCAATATGTTTACGCAGTAATTGATCTTGACGTAAACGAATCTGCTGCGGATCAGTCACGGAGAGGTTAAGACAAGTCATATCCCGATAAGAAGTCATCAGCACTCACTGCCTTGTTGCCGTCGCATGTCCTCAATGGTATCGGCCATTTGCGCTTTGACCGTCATGCGCAACTGACGATGGCCACCATCACCGCTATAATCGGCCACATCGACGGGGGGCAAAAGACGCAAGCGCACCGTTGCCGGCTTCAAGTAACGACGTCCCGGCGGCAGTAGTTGATCGGTACCAATAATACATAGCGGAACAATGGGACGACCGCTAATCACAGCCAAATGAAATGCCCCTGAATAAAAACGTTGCAGGTTCCCGCTGCGACTGCGATGACCTTCGGGAAAAAACAGCACCGAACCACCATCTTTGAGCACCTGACACCCCTTGTTCAAGGTCTCCCCCCATGAAATGTCTTCAACTTCAAGGTAATTGGCCAGACGCATGAACAGCCGATACCAGAACATCTTAAACGGCCAGGAACGCACGGCAAAGGTGATATCGCTGTGGGGTAATGCTCCCATAAAATAGGTATCAAAAAAGGACAGATGGTTGATCACAAAAATGCAATCTTCAGGCACCTGATCACCCGCTATCCCTTCACGCTTAAAATCAACAAAGGGACGGATAATCAACAACCAGCCATGACCATAAATCCAGATAATATGACGAATCACCCGCGACAGTTTCCAACCATAGCGCAGCATGAAATAGCCAAGAAATAGCGGAACGAGAGCAATCCCCACCAAGGTCCATAGCGCTAATAATGGATAAACCCACAGGTTCATTAATATTATTTTTATTTGTTTCGGACTCATCAGGTCAATCCGTTAGTTACGCATTCTCTATTTTCCAATGTGTTGTTCTCCAAGCGAAAAGAATTTGTTTCGTATTGGTTTGCATTCAATTCCATTTCTTTATTTTGCGTATCTAAAGCACCAGTTGATATAATAGCCTTAATCAACATATCAATTACCGGTACTGAAACGCTATTACCTATCAACTTCATCCATCTTGATCTTGACTCTGGAAGTTTGAAATTTTCTGGAAATCCCTGAATCAGGCAAGCCTCTTTCTTTGTAATTTTTCGGTAGTTTTTAGGGAAGTAAATCTCGTTTAAAAACTGTTTTTTATATTCGTCATTATTGGCAGGATTTAGATCTTTTAAGGCAACATAATCATTTGTATCACTGGCAACTAACGTTGGGAACACATCAGAAGAAGGCATAAATATTCTATTGACTCCATTTAACCCACTACTTATTTTAGTATTTTTAAATTCAAAACGCTCTTCTATGCATTTAATAAGGTTTTTTTCAAGCAAAGTTTTTATAGTATTTATAACAGAAACCTTTTGAAGCTTAAGAGTGCGTTCATTTTTAAGCCTGTCAATTATCAACAAGTTGTCTCTGGTAAGGTTTAGTAATTCCAGTTCATTTTCGTTTAATTCACTATCTTTGTAATTTAATATTTCATAAGTATAGTCAACTTTTTTAAAGATTCCCAAGGCAACTAAATCGTTTAAATCTTCAATTGTAATAGTGGAATCAAGTGACTGAAATTGCTTCAATGATAAAGGATTTCCATCCAATGGGCCGAAGTGACTTTTCCTTCTGTTTTTCAACAATAAAAAACAAATTTCTTGTTGTCTTTCAGAAGTATCGAGAATATCCCATGAGTGGATAGTTGTTTGTCCATTTCTTAAATCGTTAAAAAGAAAGTAGTCATTAAAGCCGTTCTTATTAGAAAGACTCATTTGTTTTATTTGTATTGGATTTCCAAACAAATCTTTTTGAACACGTTCATTACTTATCCTTTTTAATCGTTTTATTCCAAGAATATCTGCTAACGTGCTACATTCTTTAAAACGCTTTGGTAATCGAAAATTTTCATGATATTTCTTTTCGCGAAAGCCGATTATGTATATTCTAACCCTATTTTGAGCTACGCCGTAATCATATGAATTAACTACATGATAGCTGGCGTAATAACCTGCTTCTTTGATTCTTTCAAGAATGTAAGATAAAGCGTCCTTGTTTCTTGGGTCAATCAACCCTTTGACATTTTCAAATATGAATACTTTTGGTTTTGATTGCCTCAATAAAAAAATTGTATCATTCCAAAGCTGCCCTCTATCATCATCAAATCCAAGATTTTTTCCGGCAATAGACCAACTTTGACAAGGAACTCCTGCAGTTAAAACATCATGACTCAATAGTTCTTTGATTTTCGTAATATCCCCAAAATTGGCTTCACGGTCAACATTGTAATTTTCACAATAAACATTTATTGCATCTTTATTGATTTCACTGAATCCAAGGCAACTTCCACCATTGGCACTAAGTGCCATTTTAAAACCTCCAATGCCAGCAAATAAATCTATAAATTTAAAATTCATATCACCTGCATTCTATTGAAGTATTGATTTATCATAATCCTTCGTTGGCTCTATCCCCAAGAATTCGCGGTAAATTCTTTCATGATATTCTTTCCCTAAAGAATTAATTTCAGAAATGAAACACTTATACGTTCCTATTCCTCCAATTAAATCCCAAAATTCGTTTCCTATAAGGACTGATTCGTCATGGTGCATATCAAACCACCTCATGGGGAAACTCCAATTGTAGTCCTCCTTTTTACCGTAAGGATTGTAAACAAGTGCATAAAATGCATAATCGACTTTTGAAGGTTTCATTGCCAAAAGTTTGAATAATTTTTCTTTACTTACTTTAGTTTGATCGCTATTGGGTAAAGGGGCTTTTATCTCAAAAGCATATTTCTTTTTTGTCTTTACGCTATCAATAAATATGTCGCACACAACATTTGTAGGGATGGGTTTACCACCACCCTCTAAAATATATTTCAGCTCTACATTCCACTCTGGTTTTTGTTTATCTTGCCCTTTCTTTTTATGCTCCAAACCATTAAGTACCTCTTGGATTCTTCTTAGACGTTCAGCGCCAACTTCTCCAATAATGGTTTTACCAATTTCGCAATGTCCATGATGCTCTTCTGCAACAACTTGGGCTAATTTTTCCCAAACACCACCAAATGGAGTTACAAACCTTCTTTCAAAATGTGAACCTTTAAATATTTCATCAGGGACTAATGCTGCGTACAATGGTTTACTTGAATGGTGTTTTTCCTTTATGAAAGGATCTGTAATAAGCACTTTTTCCATAACCCTATCCATAAGTTCTGAAATGACTTTGCTTATGCCTTTATCTATATTTTTCCTCTTCATTTAGTCCTCATTTTGGAACCATCATTTAAGATATAACACATTACGCTTCAGCTTCGAGCTTGCGTAGCACAAATGAGTGAATATCGCCGAGGGTACGAATCTTTTTGATTTCGGCTTCTTCACGAATCTTAAAGTTAAACGCCCCCTCAAGGACAATCACCATATCGACGGTATCAAGACTGTCTAAACCAAGATCTTGATAGATCGACAGTTCAGGTTGCATCTCATCAGAATCCAACTCAAACTCTTCAACCAATGCCTCGTTGATGGTGGTGATAATTTCTTGTTCAGTCACAGGTGTACCTCCTTAAAACCAGCGAGGTGTTTACCCCCCCCAGCGCAAAGTTATTTTTTAAAGCAATATCCATTGAACGTTGTTGTGGTTCTCGCACATAATCAAGCTTGGCGCAACGGGGATCGACCTCGGTCAAATGCAATGTAGGAATTAATTGGCCTCTATTTAGCATATTCAGGGTTGCTATCGTTTCCAGCGCTCCACAAGCTGCCATGGTATGCCCAAGATGCCCCTTAAGGCTGCTGACGGGGGTGTGCTCGCCAAAAATAGCGGCAACAGCCTCACTCTCGGCAATATCTCCGTAATCGGTTGCCGTGGCATGAGCATTGACATAATCGACCTGACCCGCTGTGATTCCAGAATTTTCCAGTGCCAGCCGCATACAGTCAGCCATTACCGCCGCATCGGGATTAGCAATACTGCCGGGATCTGAAAGGGTGGCAAAGCCAACGATTTCACCAAAAATCTGCGCACCGCGCTGCCGGGCCGATGTCAATGACTCCAGCAACAGCACCCCGCTCCCCTCACCGCACACCATCCCATCACGATCCTTTGAAAATGGTCGCGGGGTCTGTTGCGCTGCATCGTTATAACCAGTGGACGCAGCATGCATCACATCAAAGGTAGCACTGGTTAAAGGATGAAGCTCATCCGCCCCACCGCAGAGCATCATATCCTGATGACCGGCAACGATCATTTCATAACCATAACCCAAGCCTTGACTGCCGGTAGCACATGCCGCCGCCGGTGCCAGAATCCGTCCCTTAATCCGGTACGTTTGAGCAACATTAGCCGCGCAGGTGTGATTCATCAACTGAAAAAACAGCGTGGTCTTCATGCGCTCTAAACTATGATCGGATAAATAATCTACAAAAAAAGCTTCCGATACCTCGGTACTGGCAACAGTTGAGCCAATAGCCACACCGAGACGTCCAGAACCACATTCTTCTGAACCGATACCCGCTTGTTCCAACGCTTCCTGTGCAGCCAATATGGCATAAATGGACATATGCGACATGGAACGACGATGCTTACGTGCGATCTGTTTCGGATCAATTCCAACTACCTTGGCGGCAACCAGACAACGCAACCCCTGCACTTTGGTCATCTCATGATGATAACAAACAGCACTATCCCCACGCCACAGGCCATCCATCAGCTCTTTTACTTTGGGACCGAAAGGGGAAACCGCGCCCATGCCGGTTATAACGACCCTATTTAATGCAGGATGATTTAATTGCACTGTTTCAACTCCCCGATTAAGCGTTCATGACCCAAGATGGTGTCAGAGGTATAAAAAGCGCTGGACATAGCCCCCATCACACCCGGAGCAACAACAGCCTGACCGGAAATAAATAATCCCTTAACCCGTGTTATTGCCTGCAATGGGTACTGATCAACCTGATGCTGTGTACCATACAGTGCCCCGTCGGGACTATACATATAATCGCGTAAGGTTAACGGTGTCGCCAGCTCAAAGTGATCAATCTGATCGGCCAGTGATGGAACCTCTTGATGCAAGCGTTGCAAAATTTGAGCAGAAAGATTGCGTTTTTTAGCATAATAAGCTGTTGGTCGCTGCCCGCAACGACTATCGTTCCAGCATGTAAAGTCTTGCGTCGATGAGGGTGAAATCACCATAAACCCGTTTTTATTTGCGCCACCTAAACCTTTAGCTTCGGTGATATAAAGCAGGTTATCATTAAACGGTGAATTTACGTGTTGCTGTTGATCAATCAAATACAAATTACGCCCATGCAACAAATCAAATGGCTGCCGACAACTGGCAAATAGTAAGCAGGCAGACGTTGTTTCGCGTAAACAACTCAGGCGTTTGCGATAAATAGGTCGAAAAACTCTGGAGGGTAAACAGTGTAACAACTGCTGTGGATGCAGCGTACTGACCACTGTCTTACAGTGTAACATCCTACCATCGGCGAGTTCAACACCGGCAATTTCATCCTGAGATGACAAATGAAATTTGGTTACATGCTCATTACAAAAAAACTCAACCCCGGCAGCGCTCAGGCATTGTTCAAAGGCTGTGGCTAACGCTACGCCACCACCGGCAATGGTCGAAGCCGAACGAAAATAGGGACCAACAACACTCGCATGAAAACGCAACGGTACCTGATCTGCCGCGACACCATGCAAGATACAATGTAATGAAAGTACTTGGCGTAGCTTCTTATTCGTCGTCAGACGGTGCAGATAGGTGTGTAAACTAATATCACCTGCAACATCAAATGCCGACATGTTAACTGTCGGCATGTTTACATTCAAATAAGGCAAATAGTCACTAACCTGAAGAATGTCGGTAACAAAGCGTTCTATTGCATGACGCTCAACGGGAAACTCTGCGCTCAAAGTATTAATTAACGCAGTTGGGCCAACGGGTAGATCACATTGAAACGAATCGTTAACGGACAAAATCCGGTCAAAGCCATCACGACGCATAGAAACAATATTCAGATAACGCTCAAGGCCTAAAAAAGTAAAAAAACGCCTCAGCCCCTCGCCATCGGCCATGCCCCCGGCATAATGAAAACCGGTATCGAAGTGAACTCCCCAACGATTGAAACCGCGCAACAATGGTGCAACCTGTGCTGCTCGTTCCACCACAGCAACCCGCTGGCCAAAACGGGCTAACAGTAACGCATTGGTCAGGCCGCTAACTCCGGCACCGACAATAACGACATCATACATTATTCACCCATACGCAAAACAAGGCATGAGTTGGTACCACCAAATCCGGCAGAATTACACAATACCTGTTCAGGGGAGTGAAATAACGTTTTGGTGACAATTTTCAAGCCGGTTGAATGCTCATCGGGACTGGTAAAGTTGATATTGGGGGCGATAAAGCCATCCTGAGCCATCAGAATGGTATAAACCACCTGCGAGGCACCGGACATCCATAGCTCATGTCCCGTCATCGACTTAAGAGATGAGACCCACGGCACGGACGATTCATGATTATCCGAACCAAAAACCGCTTTAATATTATCGGCCTCAGCCCCATCACCCGCCGGTGTCGCGGTGGCATGAGCACACAGGTAATCGATATCTTCCGGTTTTAGCTCTGCCCGGGATAACGCCTCCGTCATCGCCCGCTGCAACCCGCCCCGACTGGGAACCGATAGATTTTCACCATCGGAAGAAAACGCATAAGAGAGCACTTCGCCAAGAATGGTCGCACCACGCGCTTTGGCCAAGGCGTAATCTTCCAGCACCACGCTGGCGGCACCGCCACTGGGAACTAATCCATCGCGTTTAGCATCAAAGGGACGACAAGCCGCTTCTGGATTTTCCGTATGGGTAGAAAAAGCCCCCAGTCCATCAAAACTACACATCGATTGCCAATTGATCTCCTGCGCACCACCACAGATAATTCGCTGCTGGCGCCCTAATGCAATCAAATCGGCAGCTTGACCAATGGCATGTCCACCACTGGAACACGCTGAGCTCAACGTCCAGCACGCACCCTGCGTTCCCAGCAGGGTGTTCAGATTCATAGTGATGTTCGAGGTCATGGAACGGAAGATATGGCCACTGCCAATCGACTTGGTCTCTTGACGCTCACGGAGTAAATCCACCTGTTCAATAGCCGCTATACAGCTCGAATCGCAGCCAAAAATCAAACCGGTTTCTGGATTACGCAACTCATCATCTGATAAGCCAGACATGGTCAACGCTTCGCGGGTTGCCGCATAGGCTTGCACGGCAAAATCGGGCATACTCTTGCGTTCTTTACGCGACAACACCTTTTTCTCGTTAAAATCACTGATTTGTCCCGTCAACGGGCTGCGAAATCCCAACTGCAAACGTTGTTCATCAACAACAATGCCTGAACGCCCTGCACGCAAAGCATTGGTAACGGTCTGGCTGTCACAGCCAAGGCAGGAGATGATTCCAACCCCTGTAATAGCGACACGATTTAACGTCATAAGTTTTTACTCTTTTTCAATAATCACCAACATAATTGTAGATAAGCTGGCGACGCCCATGGAAAGGGTATCTGTCGCCCGGATGGCGACAGTTAAGCCCCATGGATGGGTGAAATGCGTCCCTTGGAATGGGCGTTGCCAGCTTGTCGGGCTGAAATAGTGGGATCTAAGGCATACACGCACCACCGTTAACAGAAAATACCTGCCCGGTGATATAACTCGATTTATCCGAGCACAAGAAATCGACCATATGAGCAACCTCGTCTGCGGTTCCTACCCGCCCCAAAGGAATCGTAGGGAGAATATGCTCCATGGGCAGATTTTCGATCATCTCGGTTTCAATAAAACCCGGTGCAACAGCATTGACCAGAATCTTACGTTTAGCCACCTCAGCCGCAAGGGAGCGCGTTGCGCCGATCAATCCCGCCTTGGCAGCAGAATAGTTCACCTGCCCGGCCACACCGGTTTGGCCAGAAGTTGATACAATATTGACAATGCGCCCCTTTCGCTTCCTCATCATCAAGGGTAACACGGTACGCGTGACATTAAAAAAGCCGCCTAAATGAACAGAAAGCACATCATCCCATTCGTTAGCACTCATCATCGCCATGATGGTATCACGGGCAAACCCAGCATTGTTGACCACAGCAAATGGAACAGCCTGTTCCAGTAACGGCTTAAGAGCAGCTTCCGTCTCCTTTAAATCGGCTACATCAAACGGAACCAACTGGCACGTTACACCAATCTGTTGAATTTGTTCCTGAACCTTTACAGCGGCAGCTTTATCACTACGATAATTAAGCCATATATCAAAACCTGAACCGGCTAAAGAAAGTGCAATTGCAGCGCCAATCCCCTTGCTACCACCAGTTACCAGTGCAATTTTTACCATTTCACCCTGTTGTTTCATGATGTTTAATCCCCACATGTTCAATATGATTCAATCGAGCGATAATATATAAATAGTCTCGCTGTGACAATCAAAAACCCAAAAAAGGGGAGGGAGGAAAATCGCAAAGATGGCTATGCAAATCGACTATCCCCGCCGCCGCCCCGGCCAGTCTTGCACACTTTGAGAGAGCTGCTCAACTAAACCACGCAACATATTTAATTCCTTTTTGCTGGGTCGCGCTTTGACCATCAAATTACTCAACATGGCACGAAACACCTCGGGTCGACTTGGATTACTGTAACCAACACGATGGATCAAACGGTCAACCTGACACATTAAAGCGTCGGTATCCTGTTGTGTTGGCAATATATCATTTACCTCCTCAACTAGCGGCACTTCAATCGACGGCTCACGACTCAACTCATACAGGGTAACAACAACTGCTTGGGCTAAATTCAGGGATCCCCTCGCCCCCTTGCTTCCTGATGTAGTGATGGTGGCTGCCCGGGTACACTGTGCGACTTCATCGGTGCTCAGTCCGCAATCTTCACGACCAAATACCAAACCAATTTTACTATCCGCCGGCAACGATGTTATCAGTGGCGCAACGTGGGACACGGGATGCAATTTTCCGCGCAAACGTCCACAACGCCTGGTTAACGCAACACTCATGGTCAAATCGGCTAACGCATCGGGCAATGTTTCGTAAAGCTGCGCCTGCCCCAACAACGGTTTGGCATCCACGGCAAACTTTACCGCTTCGGGATGAAAACGGTCGCAGGGAGTTACCAACCTTAAATCGAGAACACCAAAATTTGCCATAGCGCGACAAACAGCACCGATATTACCCGGCTGGCGCGGTGCCACCAGAACAACTACGAGCTGCGACAGATCGATTAAAGACATAGTTCTCTCACCCATAAAACATAGAAATGTACCATAACAGACACCTTTCTGTACAAACTAACAAATAACAATATCTTAGAAGAAATAAGTCAAATTAGCTGCAAACAGGTGGGCATCACTCTCATAAGTTCCCGTTTGAATATCGTTATCAACATTGCGATCATCAAAATCAACCCACATGTAAGCGAAATCTATTACAGCTCGCTCGGTGTGATAACCAAAGGTGTAGTTATTCCGGTCTGAATCAGGCAACTCAGGCCCCATGGTCTCGCCGGGAATCGGGGTATTGTCGCGTGCATAGCCAAGACGCAAATCGAAATTATCTGTTACTGCATATTGGGCACCGAAACGGTAAGCCCACACATCGTTCCAGTCTTTTCGATTGAGTGAATCCGGTAGTAAACTGTTGTCCTTTAGATCAACATTTACCGTTTTACCTGGAAGCCCATCCATAGGTATCATTTTCACCAATGGTCGTAGTTCCGTTAAACTCGGTTTCCGGCACATTGATCACCGTTACCCCTAAACTAACCTGAGTACCATCTTGAAAGGCGATACCAGCCGGGTTATAGAAAATAGCCGAAGGGTCATCGGCTTGAGCAACAAACGCATTGGCCATCCCCATCGCCTTTGCACCCTGCTCGCGGATATGGAATCCCGCACCACACACCAGACTAGGCATCAGTAGCACCATCAACACAATAATACTTAATTTACATTTCAAATCCACTCTCCCTTTATTCATTAAAAAAGCCCACACTTTGCCGAGTTACAGCTCTTCAAGCAAGTACAAAAAAACAAAAAGGGATAAAATATGGCTATTTTATGATTTATGCGAACGTCTGCTCAAATAGATAGCTCCCCAAATCACCCCACAAATTAATCCAATAAATAAAATATCAGCTAAACTGGGCATAGCAACCCTCCTTACATTATGATTTTACGAGACCATCGCATTATGTCAGATCAATAAAGCAAGTTCGTCAATGTATTGATCTCTGCATGTTGTCCAATAGTTTTATAAATTTTTATATCATCCCACGCCTGATCTAAAATACCATCGTGAATTGCCCAACTACGTCCCCGAATCGTTTTTTCCATCCCCCGCTGGCGAAAGGGAGTTGAGTCATCCAAACGTCGATATAAAATACCACCTTTTTGAAATTCACGATCAATCCACAGCATCAATTGCTTGCCGGTAATATAATCAAAACCGTAATTTTCGTAGCGCACGGCATTACTGTAAGATAATGGCTCAGCGATAATCATATCGATCCCCAGCGAGGCAACGAAGCGTTCAAAACAAGCGAAAAAGCTCTTAAATGTCTTCAATCCACGCCGAACCTGATTGGGCGAAAGCCCTGCCTGCATTGCACGTATCTCTTCAGGAATATTGCGCCGCACGGTAGCGAATGAATTTTCACGTCCATGCTCATCTCTGTCGATATCAAAACGGGGCGCATCGGGATCGTTAATCAAACAAAAAGATAGTTCTATTTGACGGTATGGTGTATCGGCAACTTCGACAAAAAACAGACAGTCTTGATCATCGAGGTCACGTTTCACTTCTATGCGCAACAAGCCTAACCCTTGGGGGCAAATAAATTTTATCTTACTTTTTCTGTCATGGTAAAACGTCTTGCGATCAAAACCATAATGCCAGAACACCATCTGCGGTATTATAGTGGCATAGATGGTCTCTTTCTCTCGTTGTGGCAAAGCGTTGATATCCAGAATAGAAAACAGCGGCAAACCAGCTGGATCAAGTAAGTGAGCAATATCGTTTAGATTCATATCAGCCCTGCGCTACAAGGTTGAAAAGTGGGAAAATTTGGCGCTCAATAAAGGATAGATTTTTTTCAAGAGACTGTTGCGCCCGGGCAAAATCATCTGGAGTTGCCATATGGGGAGGATCACGCAAATACTCACACTCTTCTCCTAAGGCGGTGAGAGTCTTCTGAAATGATGGCGAAAATTGATCTAACACCGGAACTCCTATTATCGTTGCCCATAACAACGTCCACGCTCTGGCCACGTTGAGACGATCATAACCGCCACCGCCTAAGACGACCCACGGAATACCGGTGGCTAAAAATGTACGCCCAGCATACTCCATAAAGCCTGTGGTACATTCAAGGCGCGTTAACGGATCGGTACGTAACGGATCAACACCCATTTGCGTTACCAATACATCGGGGGCAAACGCCTGTATCAGGGGAATAATCGCCCGCGAACATGCCTGCTCAAAAATAAGATCATCAGAATGGGGCAGCAACGGAATATTGACCGAATATCCATAGCCGGCTCCTATTCCAATTTCATCGACAAACCCGGAATAAGGGTAAAAGTCTTTACCGTTTTCATGGATAGAAATTGTCAAAACCTGATCAGTGGAATAAAAAGCATCCTGAACACCATCGCCATGGTGGGCATCGATATCGACATACACCACTCGCTTCCCCTGTTTTACCAGCTCAGTTATAGCGACCACCGCATCGTTGATATAGCTAAATCCAGAGGCACGAGCACTGCGAGCATGATGCCAACCGCCAGCCATACTAAATGCCGCACGGCATCCTTCATCCACCACTTGGTGCACAGCTTCCATCGTGCCACCACACATCAATCTGGACCAATCATAAAGCCCTTTAAATACAGGATTTTCGATATCGCCAAGACCATAAAAAAAATTCGCATGTATCTCATCGTCAAGACTAAAAGCCTTCAATGTTTCAATGTAATCCTGACGATGGAAATCGAGCAACAGTGCTTCGGATACCACAGGGCACTCCACCTGTTTTACCTGCGATTGCGCGAGAAGTCCACTCTGTTGCATCAACTCGTAGGTTAAACGATAACGATCTACCTTAAAGGGGTGACAGTCACCATACGAATAATCACTAAAACGGCTCGAATATATGAGGGCAAATTGATCGGATGTTTGCTCAAGCATGATTGCACCACTAATTCAATATTGTTATCAATCATAGATTTTCTCCACGTTCCCCTGATAGGAATGTACAAGATTAAATCACACTACATATCAAGAAAAGATTTGACAACGATTATGTTGATAACAAAATTGGATAATTGCTATTTCAGTTCGCAACAGGTATAAGAATGCACGGTGCATGTTATCCTTTACGGAAAATTTGCGCCATAAACAACCATTAAGGAGTATTGGCACGTGACACAACAATTAACAGGTAAACAAGTACGTTTTTTACGCGGAATGGGTCATCATTTACAACCGATAGTATTGATCGGCAAGGATGAAATCACCGATAATTTGGTCGAATCGGTGCAAGAAGCATTGGAGATTCACGAGTTGATCAAAATCAAACTACAGGAAGGGTGCATTATGGATCGTAAGGATGTCGCCAATGCCCTTGCCAGCCGTTGCGATGCAGCCATTGCCCAGATTCTTGGACGTACCATTCTGCTGTTTCGCCCCGCTAAAGAAGCGGTTATTAAACTACCAAAAAGTAACAACTAAAGGTTAGCAATTGTGCGTATCATTAGCGGCCACGCTCGCGGGACACAACTTGCCACCTTTGACGGCAAAGATATACGCCCTACCAGTGATCGCGTACGTGGCGCCATTTTCAGCATCCTTACCAGTCAACTGGGCAGTTTTAACCAATTGCGCATCCTCGATATTTTTGCCGGAACCGGTGCTATGGGTCTTGAAGCACTCAGCCGCTGTGCCGCTGAAGCTATTTTTATCGATCAAGGACAGCAAGCCAACAAATTGATACAAACGAACTACCGACGCTGCCACTGTGATAGTAACTACCACATCATCAAGCAAAGCGCCCAGAAAGCCCTCCCCCGCCTACAGGGGCAATGCTTTGATGTCATATTTATTGATCCACCCTACGGTAAAAATCTGCTTCCAGAGATAATCCAACTAATTGGACAATATCAGTTATTGGCTCCAGCGGGTATTATTTGTGCCGAAGAACAAAAAAAAACATTACTCCCGCAACAAATCGCCCACTACAATCAAATTGACAGGCGACGTTATGGTGCCACCGAAATATTGCTCTACAAAAATACCGGTACAGAAACATTACCGCAGCCCGATAAGGACTAAATCATGACTAATCGTATTGCCGTCTACCCCGGATCGTTTGATCCAGTAACTAATGGTCATTTGGATATTATTCAACGGGGGCTAAAATCGTTCGATACGGTGATTGTTGCCGTAGCTAAAAATTCGGCAAAAGATAGTTTATTTACTGTTGAAGAGCGGATAGCGATGATCCGTGAAGCTACCGACGATGATCCGCATGTTCAGGTTGACGTTATTGAGGGGTTACTGATCAACTATGTTGAAAGCAAGGGGGCGCAGGTCATTTTACGCGGATTGAGAGCTGTTTCCGACTTTGAATACGAATTTCAACTGGCGCAATTAAACCGGACAATGCACGACGATATCGAAACACTATTTCTTATGACTTCGCTGCGCTATGCCTATCTGAGTTCATCTATCGTTAAGGAGATCGCTTCACTCCACGGATCCATCGACAAATTTGTCCCTAAAAATGTCCAGAAAAAATTAACGGGGAAATTTCTAAAGAACCGCTAAATAACAATGGGTTTGTGGAATTATCCTCACATCCAACCCATACGCTGATAACATCCCCTGCCACTCAAGCAGCTTTATACCGGGGACAGAACAATTGCCAGCGATGGTGCGTGGCTGCAAGATAACCGGTACATGAGATGCGGTACTTACTACAATTTCGCCAACCCGCTCCAGCTCCGTATTGGGGGTATCCTCCCCCACTACCAACTTAACGCAGCAATTTACCTGCGCCGCAATTTCAAGAAAACGCCGATGATCCTGCCACGGTGTGACAATACCCGATTGCGATTCCAACTTAAAATCCATAATCACCCAGCGCAACCACGGTAACACAGCGCTTAACGCTTCCGGCAACGTACCGTTAGTTTCCAGTTGCAGCGGCAACAAGCGTGACAGTTCCGGCAACAAACTCGTCAGCATTTTTGCGTGAAGTAGTGGCTCTCCACCGGTAAGCGACACAGAGTGATGGGCTTTGGGTAACACTGTCAACCAATGACGCATCAGATCTACCACCCGGCTCATAGCCACGGGGTTATTCCACAGATCAAAGGTTTCGCAGCCCGGCGTCCGTTCAATCTTGCACTGCGCTAATGGCTGAAAAGAGGTATCACAATAATCACAATTAAGATTGCACCCCGCCAAGCGCAAAAATATTTGCCGCTGACCAACCAGCAGCCCCTCCCCTTGCAGTGAGGAAAATATTTCGATCAACGGTAACTTAGCCACGGGAATAACTGGCACAGGCATGATCCGATTCCCAAACATTGACACAATCTACGCTCACATTGTCCGTATTCAAAACCTGCTCCAACTGTTCAAATAAATAACGTGCAATATTTTCAGAAGACGGACTTTTCTCCACAAATGGATCCAACTCATTTAAGTATTTATGATCCAATGTCGCTAACAATGACTTCGTCTGCGCTTTGAGAATTTTAAAATCAATTCCCAAACCAGACTCATCAAGCTCCCAAGCGCAAACCGTTACCTCAACTTTCCAATTATGCCCATGTAAGTTTTCACAATCGCCATCATAATTTATCAAATTATGCGCAGCGGCAAAACTGGTGATAATCTTTAAGTGATACATAGTACATTCTCCATCTATTGGTTACATTTCTAATTTTTGTTCACAAATATTCAGCACTATTGTTAATGTAGATCGAGTAAGCAAGGGGAACCTCCCCCCAAGCTTCTCACAGAACCGTACGTGAACCTCTCGACTCATACGGTTCTTATCATTCGGTCAAGCGCATAACAGACTAATATTTTCTTCATTGATTAAGATGTCGTTATTTTTTATTTATGTCAATAATAGTATCCTAACTAGCGAACCAACCAAGAACGGGCGAACACATAGGTTCGCCCCTACATTATGGGAAAACGGCTTGCCGATTGTCCACTGTGTCAGGTACGTCCCCTCGAACTGCTAAAATAATCTCGTCACACCCTTGTTGAACGTGATTTACGACAACTGTCCAAAAGTCGGGGTTATTGATAGTTGATTCGACCAAATTTATTGGCAAAAAACGGCGCATTTCAAATATGAAATCTTGACGTAGCTGATCATTTTGTCGCAAATTGCGTGACCGTTTTTCCAATTCAGCAACGAAAACATCAACCCGCTGCCGATGATCATTTAATTTATCGGGAAGCAATGCTACCGGTATTTTTACCCCTTGGCGCTGTAGCCACAAGATATCCCACAAATCACGATTTTTAATTCGATTACGAAACGCAAAAGCCACATACTTATCCGCCAAAATCTCTTCGCGGCTCTGCGCTTGTAGAATCAAACCAGCCGTCCCCATATCAACACCATAATAGTTGTTCAACATCGCTGGTTTTGCGTCATAACTTGGGATAGCACAAATATCAATATTAATCCGTTGTAGTGGCAGATTTTTCGATTCGGGGCGTGTCTCAACCTTAATCTTCCATGTTGCAACCGTTGTATCATCGCAAACTGGGTCACTCACTCTGACCTCAAGACCATATTTAGTGCTCAAGCGTTGTTCCAGCACCGTACCAAGGTCATGCAAAGAGGCATAAGTAAAATCAGCACCACCGGTAAAATCAAGATCTTCACTCATCCGAGGAGAGTTATAACAAGCTCGCAAACATGTTCCACCGATAAACGTTAACCCGGTTAACAAACCGGCATGACTCATCTCACGCAAAATATCGTGATGCAACAATTCCTTCTCAACAACGGGTTGTAAAGTAACCGTCAAATCACTACGCTCCAGCGCCTGCTCAACAAGCTTATCAAAGAGATTCATTCACAACCGTCCAATCAATCAAATCCATATTGCGCCGTGCCATTTTCATATCCTGCAATGCCAATGATACACCAGCTAACCACATATGACAGCGTTCTTCATAAACCAGATGATCTATCAATTTTTCAATATTTTTATCGGTATGAATAAACTCAATTGTTCCAAAAGAACCACAGCGTACAGTATTGCTACGCCCCGAAGTCATCACCGTAATCCAATTAAAAGGTATTTGCGAGATGATACCAACGTTACTAAGAGCCGTTTCCAAACTGATATAATTCAAATCACCAGCACGCAATAATGCGGCAACATGATACAGCAACAACCCCTTTGGATAAGCCACAGCAGGATAAAGATAAACACCACGGCACACTCGCACCAAAAGACAAGACTTATTTGCCCGGCTCAGTAACGTTTTAAATGCACCATCACTATGCTGTGGCAGTAAGGCGCGTAAATCCGACAGCAAAAACAAATAATGTTCACTGCTGGCGAGACTACTCAAAGTATGAGTTAAATATTTTAAAGGTTGCTTGTTTTGCATACGCAGAAGGTTACAGTAAGTGTAACCTTCTGTCAATCAATATGCATGGATGAAAAATATGGGCATCATCCCTATTTATTCTCTGATGAATTCCCATTAAATATGGGTCGCGGTAGGGATGTCGGTTACCCGACACCCCCCGCACAGATCCCAAGCATGCAGAATTACCGCACTGGGCTCCTGCCTCAGGTCAAACGCAAAAACATTGCTGTTTCTCGTACCC
>JAYEOA010000093.1:0-10277 GCA_034722515.1 Thermodesulfobacteriota bacterium
GGGTATGAACCAGCAGGAAGGCACAGAACCATTCGATAATGCTGTGCGCTGGATCAATGAACACCCTGAACTGGTAAACGCTTGGTTGCCTAAATAATCGCAAGAATATCATGAGGGATAAATATGAAGAACAAAATAACCTGGCAGTTTATCGCGTTGCCATTGCTAATGTTAGTTGTGTTGTGCAGTAATGCGGTTGCTGCTGACGACGAAATTTTACAAGAACTCAGAGCGCTTAAGGCGCGGATGGCAGTACTGGAACAAAAACTGCTTGATCGTGATGAGGTGCAACAACCTGTTACTGCCGATAGTAAAGTAGCGGACGAAAAAAGTGTCCGGCAAGTGGTTGAAGAGGTGGTAGCTGCCAACAAACCGGCGATTAAGATTGGCGGTGCGGTGCGGGTTAACTATGGTGTTAAAGATTGGAGTGATACACAAAAAGATAAAGGTGGTGATTTTGCCTTTGACACCTTCCGCTTTAATATCGATGGTTCAATCGGCGATATGATTTTATCGGCAGAATACCGTTTTTATCCTGAATATGACTTCAATACCATCCATCATGGCTACATTGGCTATAATTTTACCGACGATTTACAGGGGCAGATTGGTGTCCATCAGGTTCCTTTTGGGCTGCAACCATACGCATCGCATAACTTTTGGTTCAGTGGTGCCTATTATCTTGGTTTAGAAGATGACTATGATATGGGGATAAAGCTGCTATACACTCCCGGTCCATTATCTATTACTGGAGCATTTTACAAAAATGGCGAACTTGGCTCATCCAGCAATGCAGACCGCTACTCTGTTGATGTGAATAGTAGCGCGACCGGTGGTTATGCCGGGGCTCAGGCCGCTGGAAATGAAGAGACGAATCAAGGTAACCTGCGCGTTGTTTATCTGTTTGAGCATGGTGAAAATGCCAAAAGTGAAATCGGCTTTTCCGGTGAATATGGTGGTCTATACAATAATAATACCGGCAATATGGGCGAACATTGGGCTGGCGCCGTTCACCTCAACGGTAATTATGGTCCATTTAACCTGCAGTTAGAATATGTTCGTTATCAGTATAATGCTGAGAACCCCGTTGGTTTTGATAACGATATTATCACTGTCGGTGGCTACGCTTGTAGTTGGGGCGCTCCCGCTGATGCTGATGTCGGTATTTTCAATCTATCCTACTCGTTGCCGGTAAACTGGGGTCCGGTAAGCAATCTTACCTTCTATTCTGATAACACAGTTATAACACCAGATGAGAGTCGCTTCGATGATATCTGGCAAAATGTTGTCGGAGTGATGGTTTCAGCCGGATCGGTCTATACCTACTTTGATATAATCTCCGGGGAAAATATGATTTTCTCCGGTGGGGATATGACTGCTCCAGACAACGAGCGTACCACGCGTTTTAATGTTAATTTTGGTTATTATTTCTAAATATTTCTCCCGTCCTCCTAATCCAATTGAAGTAGGAGGATGTGGATCTGGCGAATCGTAATGATAAATAGGCTGGTCGAGAGCAACATGCGTCGATCAGCCTATTTGTTTTCTAAATAAAAAAATGGTGTGAGCAGTTACGATTTTAGCTCTTTATCCAACAGATGGCGTGGCTGAACATTGGCCATCGCTTTGAGGAGACTTTTTTTTAGCAGGGGGCTCTCTGCGTGGAGTTCGGCGATCAAGCTTTTGATGCGCTGGCGTTTTTGATCGCGGCGAGCCAATTCGGGGCAACTGCAATCGACTTGCGGTATCTTTTTTAGTCGCGCCCATTGTTCAATCAACGATTCTTCAACATAAACCAAAGGCCTGATCACGGTGTGAATGCCATTATCGGCCATTAGTTTGGGACTCATGGCGGCGATGGTGCCCGAGTAAAATTGGTTGAGGAGCAGGGTTTCTATATGGTCGTCGAGGTGGTGACCGAGGGCGATTTTATTGCAGCGAAGTTTTGTGGCGGTGGCGTACAGAGCACCACGGCGTAGGCGAGCGCAAAATGCGCAGTACGATGTTCCCGGTTGCAAGTGGGCGTCGATCCTCTGTTTTGCGTTGGTTTTTTCGATATGAGCGTCGAAGCCGTGCTCTTTGAGGTACTGGCTGATGGTGACAGTATCGAAGCCGCCAAAGCCCGAGTCGACGGTTACCGGAATAAGTTCATAGTGGATGGGTGCCCGGCGGCATAGCTCCGTCAGCACGTGGAGCATTGCCCATGAATCCTTCCCGCCGGAGATGGCGACCAAGATGCGGTCGTTGTTTTCGATCAGATTAAAATCTCCAACGGCCTGTCCGGTCAGGCGTTTAATTCGTTTGAAAATCTTTTGCTCTTTTTTCATCAATGATGCTCAAAGTTGCGCGGCGCAATTCCCATAGCGCTGCGCATATCTTCCAGAATCAGGTACATCGATGGAATACAGATCAGGGTGATTCCGGTGGCAAACAGGATGCCGAAAGCGAGGCTGATGGCCATGGGGATCAAGAACTGAGCTTGGACGCTGGTTTCCAGAATCATCGGGCCAAGGCCGAAGAAGGTGGTGAGGGAGGTCAATAAAATGGGGCGAAAGCGCCGCCGCCCGGCATCGACAATGGCTTGAAATTGATCCAGCCCTTTTTTGCGGTCTTGGTTTATTTTGTCGATGAGCAGCAACGAATCGTTGACCACTACTCCGGATAGGGCAACGACGCCGAACAGGCTGAGTATGGTGAGGTCAAAGCCCATCAGCAGATGGCCGATGATCGCTCCGGCGACGCCAAAGGGGATGGCGGCCATAATCAATAGCGGCTGACTATAGCTGCGGAACGGAATGGCCAGTAGGGCGTAGATGCCGAATAGTGCCAGCAGGAAGCCGCTACGCATGCTCATCATCGACTCCTTGCGTTCCTTTTCCTCCCCTTCAAGATCAAAGCTCAAACCGGGGTAATCGGCCAGTAGTTCGGCGAGGATGGTGTGTTCCATGTCGGAGAGAATATCCTTGGCGTTGCCCTTGCTGCTGTCAACCCGCGCTTGGACATTGATCACCCGCCGCCGGTCGGTGCGATTGATCTCGCTGAAGCCGCGTCCTTCATCGATATAGGCGGCGCGGTGCAGGGGCAGTTCTCCCCCCTGCGGGGTGCGAATGCGCAATTGATCGAGACTGGCAGCCAGATAACGTTGCTCCTGTGGATAGCGCACCATCACTTTGACTTCGTTGCGTCCCCGCTGGAGGCGCAGGGCTTCGGCACCGTAGTAGGCGGCTCTAATTTGGCGACCCATTTCTGTTTCGGTTACTCCCAGCGTTTCTGCCTCAGGCCGCAGACGGATCTTCAACTCTTTTTTTCCCTGAGCGTAGTTGTCCTCAATGTCGGTGACGCCGGGGTATTCCTCCAATGCTTGTTTGAGCCGCCCTGATGCAGCTTCAAGAACGGTGAAGTCGTTGTGGGAGAGTTGCACGTCGATGTTGGCACCCAGATGGACCAAGCTCGATTTGAAGGTGAGCATATCGATACCGGCGATTTCACCGAGCTGCTGGCGCCATTGTTCAGAGATCTGCGGGGCAGTGATCGAGCGGGTTTCACTGGGCTGTAAAAACATAGCAATTGCGCCAAGGTGTGGCGCTGCTGTTGAACTTCCCCCGGTGGGGCCACCACCGACCAGAGTGCCCCCTGCCAGAGCATATATGTGGCGTAATATGCTTGTCTCTCCTACCTGTTCACTATCGATCTGGTGTATGGTTTGGCGTCCGGCGGCGACAATGCGTTGTAGAATGTTTTCGGTTTCACTGGCCGGGGTTCCCTGCGGCATCTGCAAGGTAACGGTGATGATGTCGGAATCGACCTCGGGCATGAATATGAATTTGATTTTACCACCGGCGACGAGTCCTACACACAGCATCAGAATGGCGATGGAGATGCTGATGGTGAGGTAGCGATGGTGCAATGAGGCGATGAGCCAGCGTTGGTACGGGCCGTTGATGAAACGTTCAAGCTGGTGGCCAAAGCGTAAACGTAAGCGTTCGAGGGAGTTTTTCTCGACAGCTGGTAGGGTCGAATTTTTACCCAGCGCTAGGTGGGCAGGTAGGACAAACAGAGATTCAACCAGTGAAACGATAAGGACGCTGATGACAACCACGGGGATCACCCCCATGAATTTACCCATGAGGCCGCTAATGTACAATAGCGGAGTAAAGGCACAAACCGACGTCAGGATGGAGAAGGTCACCGGTATTGCGACCTCCTGTGCTCCATCAATGGCTGCCGGTAGTCGATTCTGATGCCGACCACGATGTTCATAAATGTTTTCACCGACAACGATGGCATCGTCGACCACAATGCCCAGCGCCATAATGAAGGCAAATAGTGATATCATGTTAACGGATACACCGAGGGCCGGAGCCATAAGGATAGCACCCAAAAATGAGATTGGAATCCCCAGCATCACCCATAGGGCAAGGCGGATCTCAAGAAACAACCCTAGAATGAGAAAGACTAGGATCAGACCCAGCCAGGCATTTTTAGTCAGTAGATTCATGCGACTATCCAGCAGTTCCGAGGTGTCGTTCCATTCGCAGAGATGCAGGCTGGTGGGCAGTGTGGGCTGTTTTTTGCTGATATAGCGTTGTACTGCTGCTGAAATTTCGGTCGGTTTTTGGTCTGATACGCGATAGACACGGATCATGGCGGCAGGTTGGTCATCAAAGCGGGCATGCTCGTCGGTTTCGGCAAAGGTATCTTTGACGGTGGCAATGTCGCCGAGTCGAACCTGGCTGCCATCGACCTGACTAAGGACGATGATCTTCTCATAGCCTGCCTGATAATGGCGCCGTTCGACGGTACGGATTAAAATCTCACCCTCCGAGGCTTTGATTGATCCTGCGGGGAGATCAACTGATGCGGCGCGTACCCGTGCGGCAATTTTTCCCAGAGTTAAATTGTAGCGCCGCAGGGTGTTTTCATCCACCTCAATAGAAATTTCGTAAGGACGTACGCCACTTAAATCGACTTGAGTGACCTTCGGTAGCAGTAGCAGCTCGTCGCGGATGGTTTCCGCTTGTTCGCGCAGGCTGCGTTCGGGGGCATCGCCATAGATCACCAGCGAAATAACTTCGCGCCGGTTGAGTACCTTGGTGATCACCGGCTCTTCAGCATCGTCGGGGATGGTGATGATCCGATCCACTGCGCTTTTAATTTCTTGCAGAATGATGTCGGGATCTGCGCCGGTACGCAACTCGGCTATGACGGTGCCCATCCCCTCAACGGCGGTAGATTTAATCTCTTTGATACCGTCGATCTCGGTCAGGTTATCTTCAATCTTGAGCAGAATCCCCTCTTCAACCTCTTCCGGGCCTGCACCGGGATAGGCAACGGAGACATTAACCATGTCCAGAGTGACCTCGGGGAACACCTCCTGTTTCAGGGAAACTCCCATCACCAGACCACCGAGGACAAACGTTAACATCAGCAGGTTGGCGGCCACATGATTTTGTGTCATCCAGCGAATCGCATTTTTCACCGTGTGGCTCCTGACGCTTGGATGGGTGCCCCATCGGTTGCCCCATCTGCTGTTTTTATGCGTAATTTCATGCCGTTGGCGGCACCGCTAATGGCCGAAATAATCACCTGTTCAGCGCCGCTTAAACCGCGTACCAGAATACGTTTCTGCTCTTTACGGATAATAGTGATCGGGATGATTTTCAGGCGTTGCTCGTTTGTGACAATCCACAGGCTGTTGCCATCGCGCAGGGCACTGCGTGGAATGGAAAATACATTGTTCAGGGTGATCCCCTGTAGTTCGACATCGACGAAGATTCCCATTTGCAGGGGTAGTTCTGGGTAAGTGGAATAGGGGGTATCGACGCTGACAACGATACGGCTCATTCGCCCTTGTTCATCGACGGCGGCGAGGGTGCGATCAATTTTTCCTGACCAGTGGTAGCGTTGGCGCGGTGTCGTCAGGCTGATGGTAGCTGCTGAGTCATCGTTGCCCTTATGCTGTGTATGGTTGATCTTAATCCACGGTAAGTCACTTAAGGGGATGGGGATAACCACTTCTGCTTGAGCGGTGCCGATTAATGTTGCTATCTCGCTTCCGATAGTGATGTTTTGCCCCAGATCGACGTTTTCACTGAGAATCCGGCTATCAAAGGAGGCGTACAGCTTTGTCCGGCTCAAATTCAATTCAGCTTGTTGAACATCGGCTTCGGCGGCTCTAACCGCTGTCTGAGCTTGACGTTGTTGCGGCTCGTGCGCCGCCAATGGCGGTGGTGGTGTGGTGGCGTTGATGCTGCGCCATTCGTTACGTGCGATTTTGGCTAAATTGACCACTTGTTCCAAGTTTAATAAGGCGCTGCTGAGCGTGTTTTGTGCCTTGGTCAATGCCAGAGCATAGTCTCTGGGGTCGATGGAGACCAGCAGTTCCCCCTTATGCACGTTGCCACCGGCACGGAACTGGGGATGCAGATACACAATTTTTCCACCAACTTGGGGTGATAAACGTAGTTGATTCCGGGGTTGAACCGTGCCTGTAGCTTGAATGCGTAAGGGGATATCTTGTGCCGTCATTTGCTCAATTTCGACTAATGTTCCACGGTCAATAAAGGGGTGTTTAACTGGGGCTTGGCGTGATTTTATCAATAGTAGCGTTAGTGCAATAGCGATTAACAGCACTAGTACGGGGAGCCATTTTTTAAAAAATGTTTTTTTTATCGGCGTGTGGCTCATGAAGCCTCCTTTGCTGAACGTATCTTGGGCATCCAAGTGCCGCCTACAGCGCGGCTGAGTTGAATGGTGTAATTTAGTTGTTGATAGCGTATCTCCAGTAGTTGCCGCTTGGCGCTGATGGTGGCATCGCTTGCTTCAATGAGGTGCAGTGCATTATCGAGCCCGTGTTGATATTGCAGTTCGATGTGGGCTTGATGGGCTTTTACTTGCCGGTAGCGATGCTCAAGTTTATTGATGATTTGCCCAGTGCCGGAAATTTTATTGAGGAGGTCTTCCACCTCATAAATGGCGTTTAGCAGTGTTTGGTGTGCTTCGTAGCGACGTTGCTCGACTATTGCAGCATTTTTGGCGATGTTAGCACGGCGTTTGCCGCCGTCGATAAGCGGTTGCAGTGTGTTAGCCGTTAATGACCAGAATAAATCGCTGATTGTCGCTGAACCCATGGTGTTGTGTAGCAGTCCGATCCCGGCTTGCAGGGAGATTGTCGGCAGCCGTTCGGCGATGGCAGCAGCGTGTTGGGCATCGGCAGCGGCAAACTGGTGCCATGCGGCGATCACGTCGGGACGTTGTAATAAAAGATCCGCTGGCACGCCGATGTTGGGTTGCTGCATCTCTCGGGGGAAATCCGCCAGTGCAGCAAGGTGAAGCTGATCGCGACGAATCCCCAATAACAGGGCGATGGAGTGTTCACTACTGACGATATTGATGCGTAATGTTTGGGCTACGTTTAGCGCTAAATCGGTCGCTTGCCGAGCGGTATAAACAGCCCTTGATTGTTCAAGGCCATGATCGTAGCGGTCGCGGATGAAGCCAAGATATTGTTTGCGTAATTGATACTGTTGATCGGCGAGCATATATTGTTGCTGTTGTTGTTGATAAATAAAGTAGAGATTGGTCAGTTGTGCCGTTAAGCTGAGGTACAGACCGTTAATCTCAGTCTCACTGAGTTGTTGTTGTTGCGCGGCTGCTTCTTGTTGTGCGCCTAACTTGTTCCATAAGTCCACTTCATAGCCGGCAACGGCCTGTAACAAATTATTGCTCCCTGTGCTGTAGCCCACGACCCCTGGTGTTCGTTGCCGTTCTGTTGTCGCTGACAGGTTGAGCCATGGCAACAGATCGGCAGTGCTTATTTTGAGGTTGGCTTGAGATTGTTTCAGTCGCGCCTGCGCCGTTAATAGGGTTAAATTGGAGGTAAACAGTTGATCGATTAAATCGTTGAGCTGCGTATCGTGAAATTGCTGCCACCACAGGTCATTATTGGCTTGTTTTGCCGTTGTTCCGTTATGGTAGCCTGATTCCGTCATATCGTCCCATTGCAGGGAGTTTTTTGGTGTGATGGAACTGCATCCGCCGATGAATAGCACTACGATGATTGAAATTATGCTGATGAAAGTAGGCAATGATCTCATGATTGCTCCATTCCGGCACTGATAAACGATACCATCTCGTTGATGATGGTTTTGCTGCCACCGACCAGTTGTTTGTGCTGACCTGAAATGGGAATATCGATCTCACGCATAGCAAAGATCATGGCACCGATGGTAAATTGCAACCTCATGTGCAGGATCGCAACTGGAACTGTTGGCAGTGCAGTTTGAAGCGCGGCGAATAGTTGATCGATCAGCGGTTCCATAATGGAGGTAAATAAGCTGCGAAATTCGTTGTTCGGGTTCATCATCATAGTGCAGGTGAACGACATAAAATCTTTATTTGCATCGTTTTGTTGGGCAAAGTGCAACGTTGGTTCGATAAATGCTCGGATCATTTCGTCAACATGTGCTGTACGTTTTTCGGCGCTAGCTGTTTGCAACACCGTGTCAAGCTGACGTTGGCGCTCATTATTTAGTGGTGTTAGCCGGCGAAGTAAAACAGCCTGAATCAATTGTTCTTTGGTGCCAAAATGATAATTTACCGCAGCCAGATTAACCTTGGCAGCACCGGTGATGGTACGCAGTGTCGTTGCGTGGATGCCGTGTTCAGCAAATAGATGCTCAGCGGTGTCGAGGATTCTTTCCTGCGTCGCCGTGTATGTTGGTGGGGTGATGTGATTCATACGGGCAATTTAAACGCTCGTTTGAAATTTGTCAATGTTATTAATAGAATTGACTATTGCATGGCTGTATATACAATAAAGATATGAAGATTGAATATGATCCGCGAAAAAATGAGAAAAATATTGAACAGCGTGGCATTTCATTTGAGTTGGCGAGTAATTTCGATTTTACTACAGCTATTATCGTTGAGGATAGCCGGTTCGATTATGGCGAATCGCGCTATATAGCTCTTGGGAACATTGTTGACCGCTTATATGTTTTAGTGTTCACACCCCCGTGGAATGGCGGTGCGGGTTATTAGTCTACGCAAAGCAAATCAAAGGGAGGCGCATAAATATGCCCAACGACAAACATAAATCGCAAATGGTAGATGAAGAGAACCCTGAGTGGACAGATGAGATGTTTAGCAGGGCGACTCGTGTCGAGGATTCGAGTTTACCGGAAGCGTTTAAAGCTCAGGTGCGTCGTGGTCGTCCCCCTGAGATAAACCGTAAGCTGCCGATATCTATTCGCCTATCTGTTGATGTTGTCGAGTTCTTTAAGGCTTCCGGTAAAGGGTGGCAAACCCGTATGGATGCAGTGCTAAAAGAGTATGTGTCCAAGCACCATTGATAATTCCGGGTAGGGTGGGCACTTTTAGTTTGACCAATAAAAAGAGGGACAGCCCCCGGTGTAGCTGGGGACAGTCCCTTTTTTTATTTACCTATGTACCTTGTTACTTGGCGTTACCTGAACGGTAAGTAGTTGGCTTCGACTTTTTATCGAGGCTGATGGTCTCATCCCACTCACGCCACAGTACGGCGCCGTACATGGTGCCGAACGGCTTGTACCATAGCTCAACGGTTACGTCCATCTCGCGTTCTTCGGCAACTTGCTTGCCGTCGTCTCCTTCGATAACCGGGAAGAAGATGTCGAAACGCTCTTCAACTTCTTTGCCTGGAGCCAGTCCGGTGTCTTCGAGAATCGAACTCTTCTCGTATGGACCACGACCCATGTTGTTACCACGTGCCATCAACTTGGGTGTTGGCATGTAGGTTTTTTCTGCTTCGAACCACTCATCGTCTTCTTCGGTTTCCGCTTTTACCGACAGAACCAGTCGGTTAGGGGTTGGTCAGCCATCAGGAATTGAGTGACCGCTGCGGTTTACCATTTTGACTTTGATGACGGCCTTCGGCTTGAGGATGCTGCCGTCGAGCCATTGCGAGATGTAGCTTTCGACGTGGAAGTCGATAGCCATCTCCTGCATAGTCTCATTGCCGTAGCTGAGGATTTTGTGGCCAAGACCACTCTTTTGCATATGGCATTCCTGACATGTTTCCATGCCGCCTTCAGCTTTGTATGCCCACATGTAGCTGCCATAAGCGGTAGCGCACTGGGTGGGGTTTTCCAGCTCAAGGTTGGGCCCCATACCGTGGCATTGACCGCAGAAGATCGATTCATCCATGATGAGGCTACGCTTCATTTTGGGGAAGTTTTCATCATCATGTTCACCGTCATAAAAGCCGTAAACGGTGTCGTGCTGTGGATAGCCATCCG
>JAYEOA010000094.1:0-1987 GCA_034722515.1 Thermodesulfobacteriota bacterium
GGAAACAGGAGGGGACGTTGGTGATTAACTGGACAAGCGCGACCAGCACCCTATTCAATACTGATTAAAGTGCCAATCTTCATTACCCTGTCATAACCTGTTGTGGCTAAAACCGCTCTCACAACATCCAATCAAATCACGGGTATATTTGCTACTGATTGATCGAAATACCGGTGTTACCAATACAGCCTGATCGATGTCCGTTCGTCTACAACTCCTTTAGTCTATTTAATGTCTACCCGATTCACTTAGTTGACGTCTTTTATGCAATGTTGCCTTCATATCCATATTTGATGGCGTCGCAAAAACTCACCAACTGCTGCGCCATTACAAAACAGTCGTAATTGTTTCGCTGCTTGAATGTACGTATTAGACGTTGCATGCAACGTCTCTACAGAGACAATCACGCGCCTTGCATTTGGCGCTTTTTGCTTAGCCATCTGATTTTTTTTTACTTTCTGCGAAAGCATTATATTTTAATTGTTGTCATATCGCGACCGCGATGTATACTTCGACTATTATGGATAATAACCAGATACAAAACCCTCACGACGCGTTTTTTCGTACAGTGTTTTCAGATCCTGAAGTTACACGCAGCCTGTTGCAACATGAATTGCCACAACAGATCGCCGCGCAACTGGACTTCTCCAGCATAAAACGGCAAAATGGCACTCATGTAAGTAAGATGCTGCAAAACACTTACAGCGATATGATATTTAGCATCAAGTTAAAAAACAGTGAGAGCCAAGCCTACATCTACACCCTGTTTGAACACAAAAGCTATGTGGATAACTGGTGTAGCCTGCAACTGCTAAAATACATGACATACCAGTGGGAAGAGTTTCACCGGCAAAACCCAAAAGATAAGCTGCCACCGATAATTCCGCTGGTTTTATATCATGGCAAACAGGGTTGGCGAAAGAATGATATACTCGATCTGCTGGATGTTGATAGTCCGAAACTTCTAAAATCCTACACCCCGCAATTTGATTATATCCTGTGGGATGTGGCACAAATGGATCGAGATCGCAAAGAACTAAGCCTCGAAGTTAGAGCATTTCTACAGATCATGTATCACATAACCAGACATACTCTGCCGGAAACACTACCACAAATAACTCAACTGCTGGCTCAAGTAACACAGGATCGAACCACAACATTAGAAAAGATAGAAACATATTTGCGCTACGCAATAAACTGCAATGACTATATCGACGAAGAAGACATAGCCATCAGCTTAGACACAAGCAACACTAAGGAGGAACTTATGCCTACACTTGCACAAAAATGGATAGATCAAGGCTGGGAAAGAGGCATAGAAAGGGGCATAGAAACGGGCATAGAAAGAGGCATAGAAAGAGGCAAGGCAGAAGGCGCTCGCAATGGTCAGTCCAGACTCTTACGTAACTTGATTCAACGCCGCTTTGGCTCTGTTCCGACAGAAGTGGAGATGTGTATTTTAAGTGCCACTGAAGAGGAATTGGAGCAATTTGCCAACAATATTTTTAATGCCAATACTGCACAAGAAGTAGTGGGTCTATAGTCGCCCTCTTTTTTCATTTCCGATCTCGTAGGAGGCTAGCAGCCAGCTATAGTCCCGAGTCATGCGTCGGTCATTCGTAAGAATGGCGGCGAAGCGTTGACAGGGGGTGTGTAGGCACGGCTATCGAGCTCCGAAATCACCAATTCAGAGAAACAGGAGGGGACGTTGGTGATTAACTGGATAAGCGCGACCAGCACCCTATTCGATATTGCATAAAGTGCCAATCTTCATTGCCCTGTCATAACCTGTTGTGGCTAAAACCGCTCTCACAACATCCAATCAAATCATGGGTATATTTACACGAGGGCGGGACGCTCTGAAAGCGCCGGTAAAAGCCGGTAAAGATCGAAGGGTGAAAGTCCCTGTATAGCAAAGGCTAGCGACCAGCTATAGCCCCGAGTCATGCGTCGGTCATTCGTAAGAATGGCGGCGAAGCGTTGACAG
>JAYEOA010000095.1:0-10142 GCA_034722515.1 Thermodesulfobacteriota bacterium
TTAATAGTTAATATGGGGAGTGTCCCTATTTATTGTCCCTATTTATAAGGGTAGGGTGAGTTTATTCATCCCACGCTCCAACCATCTCGCCGATAAGATCGTATTCGGTACTATCGGTAACGTTTAATTCGACAATATCTCCTACATCGGCTTGTCCTGCAGTGATGTAGACTATACCGTCTACATCGGGGGCTTGACCACGGCTGCGTCCCTGTAGGAGTAGCTCTGTTTCTTCGCTATAGCCTTCAACCAGCACGTCGATAACCTGACCGACCAGTGTCCGCTGTTTGTTCGCTGAGATGCGATTTTGAGCTATCATGATCTGTTCTTGGCGTATCGTTTTAACCTCGTTATCTGCCTGATCTTCCATTAGGGCTGCCGGGGTTCCCAGTTCCTGCGAGTAACAGAAGGCGCCCACGCGGTCAAAGTGCTCCTCGTTGACAAATTCGAGTAGTTTTTCGAACTGTGCTTGTGTTTCACCCGGAAAGCCGACGATGAAGGAGGTGCGCAGGGTGATGTTTGGAATACGCTGACGTATGCGCTGAATTAAGGCACGTAGCCCCTGTTCACTGATGCGTCGATTCATTTTGCTCAGGATGGCGTCGTCGATATGTTGTAGTGGTAGATCAAGGTAGCTGCATATTTTTTCTTCCGTGGCAATCAATTCAATCAATTCATCGCTAACGCCATCCGGGTACGCGTATAGCAGGCGTATCCATGGTAGTTCTTCGATTTTAACCAATTCACGCAACAGCTTTTCCAAGCTGGTATCATCGTCCATATCATCACCAAAAGCGGTGATATCTTGGGCGATGAGGTTAATCTCCTTCACCCCGGCATCGACCAGACGGTTAACTTCGGCAACCAGCGAAGCAATAGTGCGTGAGCGCAATTTGCCGCGTAGTTGTGGAATAATGCAATAGGAGCAGCAATTGGAACAGCCCTCGGCAATCTTGACATAGGCAGTGTAAAATGGCGTTGCCTTCAATTGCGGTGTGGTATGGTCGTACACGGTTGTTGGGGCGCTAATCATTTGCACTTGTTCCCGCTTTTCGTTCCAAGCGTCGATCAACTCAACAATGCGCGTGGCATCGCCGGTACCCATAAATATATCGACTTCAGGCAACTCCTGCGCCAATTCCTGCTGGTAGCGTTGTGGCAGGCAGCCACAGACGATCAGCATCTTGCACGCGCCATCCTCCTTGAATTGAGACGCCTCAAGGATGGTATCCACCGATTCCTCCTGTGCATCGCTGATAAAGGCACAGGTATTGATGATGATGATCTCCGCTTCTGCCTCATCGGCGGTGATTTCAAAGCGTTCAGGTGCGAGGTGGCCGAGTATCACTTCGGAATCAACCAGATTTTTCGGGCAGCCCAAGCTGACCATGCATATTTTTTGTTTACTCAAGATGTTTTTCCTTCTGCCCAAATTGTTTTTCTTTCGGTGGTAGTCTTAGCAAGGAGAATATTATTTTCAATACGAATTGACAAGATCATCTTTACTTGCGCAGTAAGGTTGCGAGATTTTACATCGATTTAACCTTTATTTAACGTTAATGGTTACGATCATTGATATGTTCTCTGCGGGTCTTAGCTTAGTTTTATTTGTTGAACGCTTCTACAGTGCATTATACAACTGTGATTATAGTAGTAGTATAATGGTGAATATGAAATGAACTTGTATGAAGGAAAACAAGATGCACAATTTGGGTTCAGTGGGCGGGGTTCGCAATTCGCCAAAAGCACTTGTTCGCTTGGATATGGTCGAAAAGAGTGCAGAAACCGGGCTGTGGAGTGTGCTCGATCCGCTGTTCAGAAAAGCGTTGCAACACAGTGTTAGTGATTTAGTTGGATTGAAATAAGTTAGTTGTTAGTGAGAATCTCCATAACAGGGTTATATGGTATTTTGTGCGAGAATAGGTGTAACTGATTGAATATATGAAAACAAATATAGATTTTAGCTTGACAATCTTTTTAAGCCTATTGTAAATAGAACAGGGTTTAAGTTTAGTCAGTGTCAAAAAAACAACAACTGTGGCGAACATACTACGTAGTTTTCGTTGCAAGTTCAGATATTTTGTTATGTTGTAAAACTCAAAATTACAGTAGTTACACGTAGTTGATCTCTTTTGTAGGTACTTAGCAGCTATTTGGTATGTATGATGCATTTAGTTAGCACAGTGATTTAATTGCTATATTTTATACAGTAAAACACTGTTGTCGTTTGCGCAGTTTGCCCGAAGGTCATTATTTTTTTAATTTGTAGGATGGCGAATGACCGCTAAAAGGTAATTGCGTTGGTATGGGTTGTTTTTTAACAAGGAAGAAACTCAAGGAGGAAACACAGAATGAAGAGAGTATTGGTAGCGCTAGCATTAACGCTAGCCATGGCGGCTCCCGCCTTTGCAGTAGATTTTGAATTTCATGGTGATTTTAATCACCGCTTCCGCATGTACACTAATCATGCTAGTTTTTTTAACGGTATCGACAAAGCTGAGAAACTGAATAAAACGGCTATCATCTCTGATGATACCCAAAATGACACAAACGCTGAATTCAAGTATCGCTTGTGGACAACCGCTTCAAGCGATGATGGCGCAATTAAGGGCGTTTTCGCTGTAGAAATTGGTGCTGTTGAGTTTGGTAGATCAGGTTCCCTCGGTAAGAGTACTGGTGGTGGATTTAGTGGTGACAGTGTTAATATCGAAACCCGTTGGGCGTATGTCGATTTTGCTTTGGCCGGTGGTCGTACCCGCATGGGTTTGATGCCTATCAAGGTCAATAAGTTCTTGTGGAATGAGACTGTTACTGGTATCGATTATAAGATTGCTGCCGGTGCTGGCGATCTAACCGTGGCTTGGTTCCGAGGTTATGACTTGGTTGATACAGACAACAGCCCCGAGGATCTCGATGCATTTTATCTGCGCTACGACCTGAAACCTGCTGATGGCACCAAGGTTGGCTTCTTTGGACTATGGCAAACAAGTGATGGCGATACAGTTACCGATACTGCGGCTACTCCAAGCGTGTATTACACCAAAGCATTTACTGGGTTTGATTTAGATCTGTATACATTGGGTGTTGATGGTAGCATGAAAGCTGGCGCCTTGTTTGCCAATTGGGACTTGATGTATCAATTCGGCGACCTCATGGAAGAGTACGATTTCGGTGGTTACTTCATTCACGCCGATGTTGGCGCTAAAATGGGTAAAGGTAAGTTGAAGTTTACTGTTTGGTATGCATCGGGTGATGATGATTCTACCGATAGTGATTATGATGCTTTCGTTGCTACAGATATCGATATCAACTCTGAGTACTCAGTTGTATTGTTTGAAGGTTATAACGATGATGATTACTTCTCATCCTCTCCATACATCCAAGACAAAGGTTTGATCCTTACCCGTGTTGGATATGACTTCCAAGCTACCGACAAGTTGAAGATTGGCGTTGCTGCTCTGTATCTGATGACCGCCGAAGATATTGAGTATACCGATGATAATGGTATTGCCCGCTCTGACGATGAGATCGGTTTCGAATTTGATGCCTATGCCAGTTACCAGCTATTCAGTACCACAGAAGCAGCTATTCAGTTTGGTTACCTAGCCGCCGGTGATGCTATGGATTACTATGAAGTAGATTGTGATGGAAACTCCGATGAAGATATCTTTATCATCAGTTCACGTATCCGTTACAAGTTCTAAGTTCAGTAAGTGTTAGTAAAAAAAGGCCGGGTTTTTACCCGGCCTTTTTTGTGTGCAGTGCCGGGATAAATCGCTATAATGCGTTTTTGTCTTGGGTTTTGTTCCGGCAGTGTTCATATATGGCAACCCTAAGCATATTGTTAAAAGCGGCTTTAGCCGCGAGTCTTCGCCTTCTTCGCTCTATACGAAGGCTCCTTGCTATGGGGATCACGTAACCAACTTGATAGGTGCTGAAGTAGTTACCTGTTTTTTTAATAAACAAAGGAGATATGTATGAAATTCAGGTTAATAGGTGTAATGGCAGTTGTCTTGCTCTGTATGAGTAGTTTACCGGTAACCGCAGAGGTTATCGATCTGGTTAAAAAAGATTTTACAGCGGAATCGGGTTATGTGGTGATGCCTGCCGGTGGGGAGTACATCATTGACCTTGATGCGGTTCAGGGAATTACTGCCGGTGATTTGCTGGCCGTGGTTGAACAAGGTGATGCCATTGTTCATCCGGTAACGGGAAAGGTGCTTGGCACCATGGATAAAACCGTTGCTGTGCTGCAGGTCAGTCGAGTGAAGTCGGGTTATTCTTATGCCAGTGCTGTTAGTGGCGATACGGCAAAGATTCAAGCTGGAACAAAAATAGATCGCTTTAGTAATCTCAGTGCTGTTTATCGTGATGAAACGGGTACTAATGAGGTGCTATTTGCTAAGTTAAAAGCGGCATTACCTTTATTGCAATGGCAGGTTAGTAGCAGTGCAACCATGGCTGATCTGTTTTTTACCGCCACACCAAGCGGTTTGCAGGTGCGCGACAGTAAGGGGCAATTGATTCGCGCCTATGCGCCGGAAAAATTGGTGAATGTTACTGCTAATCACACGTCCGCAACCATACCGACCTCTGGCGTAACCTCAGCGGTGAATTATGCTTCAGCGCCCCATGCTTCATCTCCTATTGCGGTGCAACCTGTTGTTCAAGGAGCCGTAACATACCAACAATCTACCAGAGCAAGCCACTACACAGGTAGCGCTCTGAATATGGAATTCCCCCGCTTCACCAAGGTTGGTCAGTTTGATAAGACTACGGTGATGGCTGATTTTGCAACCATCGATGGACAGTTGTTGATGGCTACCATGGATGCGGGTGCTATTCAGGTGTTTGCTGTTAGTGATAAATTAACCCGTGTCGCTGTTGGAGATAGCGCCACCCTCGGGCAGATTCTTGCTCTAAGTTGGTATCAACCGAGGGCTGGTCAGGTTTATTTAGCGGTAACAGTGTGGACCGATAACCGTATCGGCTCCGATTTGCTCCAGTTACAGGGAGACCAGTTAGTGCCAGTTGTGCGTGATTATGAAGCGTTGATAGCTGCTTTCGATATGGATGGTGATGGACGCAGTGAGCAACTGCTTAGTCAGAGCTTTAGTCGCGAAGCGTTCTATGGCTCCCGGGTACGAGAGTTGTCGATAGACGGTAATCGTTTTGCTGCAACGAAAACCTCTTTAGTTCTTCCGCCATCGTTTCGCATTTTTGGCGCATTGTTTGCCGATGTAACCGGCAATGGTCAGGCAGAAACAGTCTTTGTGCGCAATCGGCGCTTGTATATCTATTCGGCCAAGGAGCAACTGTATAAATCAAGCAAGGAACTTGGCGCGTCAATTTCATCGATTACCTACGATGTTGATCCCGATGCTCAAAATCCGATGATTGCTACAGCTAGTTGTGATGTTGCTCCCATTGCTGCCGATCTCGATGGTGATGGTGTGCGCGAAATCGTCGCTATCGCAGCCGAGGGCAACATGCTGCGTTCGGTGGGCGTCGCGTCAGCCATCGATAAAAGCTGGCTGGCGGTGTTCAAGTACCGTAATGGTATGGTGATGAAAGGAACCCTCGGTGACAAATTAGAACGATCCATGCAGGGGCTGGCCGTTGCTAATGGCCAAGCGTTTATGGTGGCCACCGATGTCGCCGGTTTACTGGATGATAATAGTGCTAGCTATGTTTTAGCGGTGCCGGTTAAATAGAGTTTGCTACCGGTTCAGGTTTGCCGAAACATGAATATAACTTCAGCCGATAAATTGGTAACGCCCATTCCCAGGGGATGTAGACTGTTTGTAAGTGTGGCCTATCCATGGGCGTTGCCAGTTCCTTTATTTGCATGTTCATGTTGTTGCTGTTTTACTCCTTGATAAACTGTCATTTACTGCAAATTTTGAAGTTTACCCGAACAATCGATTACACCAATCTGGATACTCCGCTGGTTCTGTACAAAAAGCACCATCAATCGAACAAGATGGATGAGCTTGATCGCATTGTTCTGGCGATAAACGAAATGCAACAGCGCCTGCAAGAGCAGCAGTCTCAAACACGCTTGTTAGCCAAGGTGTTTGAAAGCAGCTTAGAGGGGATATGCGTTACCAAAAAAAGCGGTGAAATTGTTGCCGTCAATAACGCCTTCAGTCATATCACCGGATATTCTGAAACCGAAGTTCTGGGAGGAAATCCACGGATATTGCAATCGCACCAGCATGATGAGATATTTTATCAGCAGATGTGGCAAAGCTTGCACGATTCCGGTCAGTGGCGTGGGGAGATATGGAACAAACGGAAAAACGGGGAGATCTACCCGCAACTGACGACCTTGAGTTCGATAAAAGATGCTGCCGGTAACACCAGCAATTATGTTGCTGTTTTTACCGATATTAGCAAGCTTAAGGAAACCATGTCGCAGTTGGAGTATTTGGCTCATCATAACCCCCTTACCGATCTGCCCAATCGCTTGTTGCTGAAGGCACGCCTTGATTATACGCTGCAGCAGGTCAAGCGGGACAAGGGGCATGGTGCGGTATTGTTTATCGATTTGGATAATTTCAAAAAGATCAACGACAGTTTGGGGCACGATGCCGGAGATAAGGTTCTTAAGCAGGTTGCCGAGCGTCTCAGGGGGATTTGTCGCGAAATAGATACCGTAGCTCATTTGGGTGGCGATGAGTTTGTGGTTGTTTTAAGTAATTTGCACACCGATGACGATGCAACCGACAAAGCGCAGCAGATTGTAGATGAACTGGCACGCCCCTATAATCTTGATGATTTCGAGATGTTTGTCAGTGCCAGTGTGGGGATAATTGACTTCGATGCTGAGAGCGAAGGGGCAAATTCTCTACTTAAAAAAGCCGATGCCGCCATGTATGAAGCAAAGGGTAAGGGTAAAGGGTGTTACCATCTCTACACGGCAGAGCTTGACGACAAGGCACTGAACAAGATAGTGCTGGAGGCGCAGTTACGTCAGGGGCTGGAACGGGGTGAGTTTGAGCTCTATTATCAGCCCCAGGTCTTGCTGGCAGACATGACCATTGTTTCCTGTGAGGCGTTGGTGCGCTGGAATAATCCTGAACAAGGATTGCTGATGCCCGATAATTTTATCCCCTTGAGTGAAGAGACTGGCCTGATTCTCCCCCTTGGAGAATGGGTATTGCGCACAGCCTGCAAGCAGTTTGTGCTGTGGAATGAGATGGGGCTGGGTATCAACAGAATTGCGGTAAACCTGTCGGGTAAACAGATCCACGCTAAGGAAATTCCGGCTCTGGTTGTCCAGGTTCTCACCGAAACGCACTGCCCGCCGACAGCTCTGGAATTGGAGATTACTGAAGGCTTTATCATGAGCCACCCGCTGCACTCCATCGAGGTATTAGAGCAGATTAAAGCCCTTGGCGTTACCCTTTCCGTCGATGATTTTGGCACCGGACATTCTTCATTACGCCATTTAAAACAGTTGCCGGTAGATCGAGTGAAGATCGATAAATCATTTGTCTGGGATGTTCATGAGAACAAGCAGGGTGAAGCGATTGCTTTAGCCGTAATTGAATTGGGTCACAGTGTCGGTTTGCAGATTATTGCCGAAGGGGTGGAAACCAAGGAGCAAAGTGCATTTTTGCAGGAACATGGTTGTGACGAAGTACAAGGTTATCTATACAGCAGGCCGGTACCGGCACAGCAGATGACCGAACTGTTACGTGAAGGTGTGCAAGTAATTCAATTGGAAACTGATTGAGTTGATTGCAGAGGGGATTCGTAACTAGGAGTTTGTTATGCAAGTTGAGGATGATGCCAATTGTTTTGTGTGTGGAGCGCTGAATGAACATGGACTCCATGCAAAATTTGATGTTGATATTGAACAGCAAAGTACATGTTGTCGCATTAGTATTCCCGCCGATTTTCAGGGCTGGCAGAATATTGTCCATGGCGGTATTCTGGCGACATTGCTGGATGAAGCCTGCATCTATGCTTGCCGCAGTGTTACCTTGAATTGTGTAACTGCTGATATAAATGTGCGCTACAAAAAACCGGTAACTGTTGGTGATGAACTGATTGTTAGCGCACAGATCGTTGAACAGAAGAAACGGATTTTTCAGGTGGCGGCACGTATAGAGGTCGATGGTATTGTTCATGCCGAAGCGCAAGCTCGGGTTTTTAAGGTGAAGCAGCCCACCGAATCAACCTGAATGATCACTATGACCGTGTCACGCAAAAAAATAGAGCAAAGTTGTTTTTTAATTATCTATCTGGAGTTTAATCGCAATGTCCGATCATCTTATTACTCGTACTGAATCTGCCTATACCTACCCGTTGTTGATCAAAAATTTACTCAGTTGTCCTCTGGTGAGTTGCCCTGATCAAGAGATCGTTTATCGTGATCAAATTCGTTACAATTACACCCAGTTACACGAGAGAATTTGTCGACTAGCTAACGCATTGATCGATATGGGGGTCAAATATGGTGATACCGTTGCCGTAATGGATTGGGATAGTCATCGTTATTTAGAGTGCTTTTTTGCCGTGCCGATGATTGGTGCCGTGCTCCATACGGTGAATGTGAAGCTTTCGCCCGAGCAGATTCTGTATACCATTGATCATGCCGAAGACGACATTTTACTGATCCATAGCGATTTTGTCCCCATTGTAGAGCAGATCAAGGGGCGGATATCCACGGTGCGTGACTATATCCTCCTTAAGGATTGTGACGATGTTGTTGATAGCCATATCCCTTTCAGTAATGACTATGAACGCTGGCTCGATAAAGCTTCTCCAATTGCGCAGTTCGACGATTTTGATGAGAATACCCGCGCTACCACGTTTTACACAACGGGAACCACCGGGATGCCGAAGGGTGTCTATTTTAGTCATCGACAATTGGTGTTGCATACCATGGGGACTTTGGCTGCCCTTGGAACTCCCCAGACGCAGGGGCGCATGCATCAGGGTGATGTTTACATGCCGATTACGCCGATGTTTCATGTCCATGCGTGGGGTTTACCCTATGTCGCAACGGCTCTCGGCGTGAAGCAGGTTTATCCGGGGAAGTATTCTCCCGACGTTCTTTTAGGGCTGATTGAGCGTGAAAAGGTTACTTTTTCGCACTGTGTGCCGACGATTTTACATATGATTTTTAACAGCCCCAACATTGATCAATTCGATCTGAGCTGCTGGAAGGTGCTTATCGGTGGTTCTGCCATGTCCAAGGTGCTCTGTTCTGCGGCGTTGGAGCGGGGGATCGATATCTTTACCGGTTATGGCATGTCTGAAACCTGCCCGATTTTATCGTTGGCTCATCTCGATGCCGAGATGTTGCAACTTGATCGTGAACAACAGGTTGAATATCGCTGTAAAACGGGTCGTCCTATGCCACTGGTCGATCTGCGTGTGGTTAATGAACAGATGGAAGATGTTGCAGAGGGGACACAGAATAGTGGTGAAATTGTTGTTCGTGCACCATGGTTGACCCAAGGTTATCTCAAGGATACGCGAAATTCAGAGAAGTTGTGGCAGGGTGGATATCTGCATACCGGTGATGTGGCGAATCGTGATCACAGGGGTTACATCAAAATTACTGACCGCACCAAAGATGTGATCAAAAGTGGCGGTGAGTGGATCTCATCACTGGAGCTTGAGGATATTTTCTCAAATCATAGTGCCGTCGCCGAAGTGGCCGTCATTGCACAGCCCGATGAAAAATGGGGCGAACGCCCACTGGCCTTGGTGGTGATAAAGGAAGACGCTGAACACCCACCGAGTAAAAAAGAGCTTATCGCCTTATTGCACGAATATACCGATACCGGCGTGGTATCCAAGCAGGTGATTTTGACACGGGTAAAATTTGTTGATGTGATTGATAAAACCAGTGTTGGCAAGGTGAATAAAAAACGCTTACGCGAAAAGCATTTGTCGTGATTTTGTCAGGCTGAATAGTTAGCGTTATTTAGATACAACAAAGTCGGTTCGCAGGAGGCTTCCGAACTGAGTACAAGGGGGGGGGACGGTACAAGGGGGGGGGACGTTGTGAAAGCGCCGGTAAAAGCCGGTAAAGATCGAAGGGTGAAAGTCCCTGTATAGCAAAGGCTAGCGACCAGCTATAGCCCCGAGTCATGCGTCGGTCATTCGTAAGAATGGCGGCG
>JAYEOA010000096.1:0-1967 GCA_034722515.1 Thermodesulfobacteriota bacterium
TCACGCACTCCGCACAGCACAATTGACTGGGGAAACATCTGCGGTCTTTGAGCGTAGCCAGAACGAATCTGACGCAGCAGCGAGATCAGCGTATCACCGACGAGGGCATCAACCTCATCGAGGAATAGCACGACTGGCTTATCGCTGATTTTCGCCCAGTAGGATAAAAGCTTGTTTAAGCGATCTGCGACATTAATTTGCCTCCCCGACCCCTCAAACAGCCACTGTACCAACCGTTTTTCATTTAAATAGGTTTCAGCTGAATGTGCCACGACGCTGCAAACGGTATCAATACCCGATTCAATATTGTTCCTAGCTGCTTGTGCCCCTTCAATATTGGCGTAAACCGCATGGTAGGTATCTCCCTGATTCAAAGTCTCCATCATTTCGAGCAAAGCCGAGGTTTTGCCAGTTTGACGCGGTGCGTGAAGGAGGAAATATTTTTGCGACGCAATCAACATCTGCACTTCATCCCAGTCGAGGCGTTCAAGCGATGGAATACGATAGTGCAGTTCAGGTTTGATAGGTCCCGCAGTATTGAAAAATTTTTCCATAGTTTTTTCCATCATTATGTCGGTGAACATGCCAAGGTAGAGTGTGCAAACAGTTTCATCGTTTGCGCACCAATCAAAAAAACACCCGCCACCGATTTTATCATTGTGGTAATGGTTGGTGGGTTGATTCTTACAGCGTGCGCATAAAACCTTGCACACCCTACATTCCCCAAACCCCGATTTGCCTCGTTTTGCAGCTCTCATCTCTCTGCCAGATTTTATCGTCCCACGATATTTCAGCATCACGATTGAAAATAATCAGGTAGGCTTCCTGTGCGCCAAAGCTGTCGGCGTAGCCGGAGGTTTGTTCTAGCCCCTTGGCAATTACGCTGTCCAATGCGCCGTAACGAATTTTAAGTTCAATAACAATGCGTTGCACCGGCCCGAAGAAACCCTGCTCTTCATTCAGAGGCCACTCAATGGTAAGATCGGTACGTTTGCGACCTAATGCGTATTCGCGGTTGATTCGACCACCACCGTTGATGATGCGTTGCAAAAATGCTTGCATCAATAACTGAGGGCCAGCTTCCTTGTACTGAAACTGCTCAATCCAGCTTTTTGAGTGTTCGCGAAAAAACTGCTGAAAGGCGTCTAATAGCTTGGGCATGTCGAGGCGATGGTCTGCGGTGATAAACCAGTGACTCTGCTGGGTGATACGGCTTTGCACTACCCAAGTTAGTTCACGGGGGATGATTTCACGGTAGATGCGGTTGGCGATGCACAGCTGCGGACGAGAGACAATCAGTCCCAAATCTTCAACATAGGATTGATCATCCGGCGGAACATTGATGGATGCGGTATCACCTGCGGCCAGAAGTGCCGAGATCACCCGATGCACCCGCTTTTCCCTGAGTTTATCGGTCAACTGGTCGAGATGGGTGGCTCGTGAGCGAATCAGCCGTTCCCGTGCGGCGTAATAGTGTTCCAGTGTTATCGGAATGCTTCGATCACGCAGGGAGCGATCCTCCCATGTCAACTCATAAGCGAGTGCGTTAACCAACCACGGTTGCCCGGTGGTATCTTCCCACAACTCCGGGAAAATTTCCTTTGTGAAGGTTTGACCGGTGGCATCGGTATGTTGTTGCCACAGGTTATGAACCTCATCCTGAGTAAAGTTGGCAAGGGTCAGTGACGCTGCTTTGATATTAAAGGCACTGCCACCGGTGATGATATCGCCATTGCCTTGATGGATGCGATAATCCTTGATATCACGCACTCCGCACAGCACAATCGACTGGGGAAACATCTGCGGTCTTTGCGCGTAGCCTGAACGAATCTGGCGCAGTAGCGAGATCAGCGTATCACCGACGAGGGCATCAACCTCATCGAGGAATAACACGACTGGCTTAGAGCTGATTTCAGCCCAATGCTCCAAAAGGGAATGTAAACGGTATCCTGCACCAATTAGCAGAC
>JAYEOA010000097.1:0-34004 GCA_034722515.1 Thermodesulfobacteriota bacterium
TAATTATCCCACCAACCTGAACACTGGTTGCTGCCGTGTCGCAATGGCAATAAAAACAAAAGTTATCGCTCTGTGAATAGCTACCACTACTGACAGAAACATCATTGCCAGAGAACCCAAGGTAGTGGAACGTAGTTGTAAAGCCCGGATCAGGTTCTGGAGACCCAACACTACCATGCTGCTCATGGCAGTGAGCACAGTTTCCCTGAACATAAGCACCCGGCATTCCACTTCGATTAACTCTATTGCCATGAGCTGAAGTAGCATAATCCCCACTTGCCGCATCAACAGGTTGCAGCAATAACACAGCAAGGATACAAACACTACAATAGCCAAACATCAAGTAACGGCGCATTGGTCTCTTCCCTTTTCCCATCACTTACAAATCAAATTTCTTCATTCGATAACGGAAGACGCCTTGAGCAAACTTTTCACCCCATTTTTTACCACAAAAATCTATGGCACCGGGCTGGGGCTGTCCATCTGTCAACGCATTATCGAAGCACATTGCGGCAGCATAGTGGTGCGCAGTGTCGTCAATGAGGGAACCGAGGTAATCCTGCGGCTACCACTGACCCATGACTTTTGTCCAGATAACAACGATGGTACACACGATTGCGCCCCCTGCTGTTAGACAGGCTACTGTTCTTTCCATTGCGGCTTACGTTTTTCAATAAATGCGCTAACCCCCTCAACGGCATCATCACTTGAACACAGGGTGGCAAATAAATCGTCCATCACATCTAACCCTTGATGATAGGGAACATCCTGAAGACGATTAAGCCCCTCTTTACCGATTTGCAGAGCCAATGGACTTTTAGCAGTCAACTTCGCTGCCAGTTTGCTGGTTGCCTGTTCTAACTCATCTTCCGGCACAACATGATTGATCAACCCCAGTTTTTCGGCCTGTTCTGCCTTGATCATCTCGCCAGTTAACACCAATTCCAATGTTTTCTTACGGCCAATAATTCGCATCATCGGCGCAGCGGGGCCAAGGCAAATGAGACCAACATTGATGGCTGTAGTGCCAAAAACAGCACTTTGCGTCGCAACGGTAAAATCGCAGGCAAACGCCAGCCCGGCACCGTTGGCTAAGGTATAGCCATGAACTGCGGCGATGGTGACTGTTTTCATCTTGGCCAGCGTATGGTAGAAGGAATCGATTTTATATAAAAACCGGCGATATTCGCGCTGGCTTTTGTTATCAAATTGATCGAGGGCAATACCGGTACAAAAGTTTTTACCGGCAGCGTTGATTACCACAACAAGAATGTCCTCATCGTTTTCCATCTGCCATAACGCATCATCAAGCTGTTTGGCAAACGGGATAGTAAAGGTATTCATATCCTGCGGACGATTCAGGGTGATATAACCAATCCGGTTTTTTTTGCTGGTCAAAATAAGCTTTTCTGACATAAGTGCCTCCAATTATAAATTTCATAACAACGTTCTACATTGCAACGAGAATAAGCTATATACAACATAGCGGCAATGCTTTAATTGATCTCCATAAAAAAACAGGCCAAAAGAGTTTTCTCTTTTGGCCTGTTTTTCATGATTAATCATGAATCGTAACTATTCAGTGTTATGAGCACACAATCCCCATATCAAGAGACGCAACGAACCCATCCATGGCGACAATAAGCCCTTGATATGGGGATCACGTGCCCAACTTGAGAAGTGCTGAGTAGTTACAATCAATCTAACAAGTTCAATTTTTTCAGGGCAAATTCAGAAGCAAACAATGAACCGACTACAACAGCCAACCAACTAATAAGCATAATAACCGTCATACTATCCTCCTTAATATTTTTCGTGTGAACCTTCAACCAAAATGTCAGCTTCCCTCAATTTTTTCGCGTCAAGTATAGACCAAACATACCACACATAACCGATGACAACAGACAACGCCAAAGCAATATAACACATCGCCGTCAGGGTGTAGTGGCTGCTGGAAGCATTGAAGATGGTCAAACTACTTTGCAAATCATATTTTGATGGATAGAACGCTGTATTGTTATATCCGGCAATTGAAAAGATAGCTAAGACAACCAACACCGTGCCCAGACCTGAAAACCAAATTCCTTTGCGACTGCTTAAAAAACGGGTTGAAACAACACCCCACACTACCAATACAAGCCCAACCAATAAAAAACCAAGACCGTTAATTGGCAATGCTAAAAGGTTAGCTAAATATTTACCTTTTTCAAGTGAGACAAGCCCGCTAATCGGATCTACAGCGTAACCATTCATCACCAATAGACTAATCAACACATAGAGCAAAAAAGGCAGCGCCCACAGCAAATTGGTAAATGCTGCTTCACGGGTACGCTTGTTAAGCACCTCATGTTCAATATTATTATTAAGATATAACGCACCCAACACACGAGCAAGAAACACCAGAAACAGACCAAAACTTAAGTTAAACAAACTGAATGCAGCTTCAATACCCCGTCCCGGATGGTGCCAGGTGACAAAGTTATAATCGCTCAGGGTGAAATTAGAGCCGCTAAAAAATGTCCCCACGGCAATGCCGATCAATAACACACTGACCGTGCCATTAATGATCAAAAATACTTCATACACTTTTGCGCCGAGAAAATTATCCGGTTTCTTGCGATATTCATAGCTTACAGCCTGTAATATGAAGGTAAACAGAATCAGCATCCATACCCAGTAAGCACCACCAAAACTGGTGGAATAAAACAAGGGGAAGGCAGCAAAAAAAGCACCACCAAACAACACTAGAGTTGTGAAGGTAATCTCCCATTTTTTACCCAGGGAGTTTATCATTAATGATTTTTCCACTTCGGTACGGGCAATACAGTACAACAACCCCTGCCCACCTTGAACAAAGGTCATCAAAATAAATGCGGCTCCAATCACCGAAATAAGCAGCCACCACAGATGTTGTAATTGTGAAAGGTCTAAACTTCCCATTGTTATTCTCCCTCCGGTCCAATTTGGATCTGCTTAAGCATGATCCTAATTTCTGCGATGAGTAGAACGGTAAAAATAAACAAGAACATGAAAAAGGTCATTTGTACCGTAGTGGTTGTTAAATTAGTCCGTGCAATTGATACGGGCAGCAGTCCTTGAATTGCCCATGGTTGACGACCAACTTCGGCAACAACCCAACCTGCTTCCGATGCCAACCAACCAAGAAAAACACCGAAAACCCCAAAGCGTAAAAACCACTTTTGCCGGTGCAACGTATCCTTATATAAAAAGAATAAAATTGCTGCAAACAACACCGGAAATAGGCTGCCGAGAACCACCATGACATGAAAGCTGTAAAACACCAAAGGCACCATGGGCACGATATCCTCAGGCTTGGAAAGATAACCATAACCGAGATAATGTTGATTTTTGTTAAATTCAACCAAAGCAATATCGGCTGCGTCCTGATCACCACGATCTTTAGCCTGTTTGTATAAAGCTAACGAGTGAATAGCTTTTTTACCAATCAATATTTTTTCGCCTGCACCGACAATTCCATGCTCGGCATTACCATAAACAAGATCATTGACACCGGGGACAAAACTGCCTAACTCACGGTTAGCCAACAGCGATAACAAGTACGGTAGTTTAATCTCCAACTGAAAGGCTTCACTATCGTCGCCGGCTTTCTTACCGGGATTAACTATCCCCAGCGCAACAAGGTCGGCATTTACTTCGCCATCCCATAAACCCTCCATCGCGGCAAGTTTCATCGGCTGAACCTGTGCGGCGGTATAGGCTGATTCATCACCGGTAAAACCGACAAACGCCGAAGCAATCAAGCCAAAGGTTGCCGCTACCACTAGGCTCTTCTTTGCCATATCGATATGGCGCCCCTTCAACAGATACCAACTACTGATAGTGACAATAAACAGACAACCGACTAAAAATGATGAACTGGTCGTATGGACAAAGTGGCTGACTCCGACGGGTGAGAATAAAATATCCCAGAAACTATCCATCTCAAAACGGGCATTGTCAGGATTAAACGCCATCCCCACGGGGTGCTGCATCCAGCCGTTGGCAATTAGAATCCACAATGCCGACAAATTTGAGCCAATAGCCACTAGCCAGGTAGACAGTAAATGGAATTTTTTTGATACTTTGTTCCAACCAAAAAACATCACCGCAAAAAAAGTAGTCTCGAGGAAAAAAGCAAAAATACCTTCCGCCGCCAGAGGCGCACCAAAGATATCCCCCACCATCCACGAATAATTTGACCAGTTGGTACCAAACTGAAATTCAAGAATAATGCCCGTGGCCACACCGATGGCGAAGTTAATCCCAAACAGCTTCATCCAAAACCTGGTAAGATTTTTCCATTTTTCGTTACCTGTTTTGTAATAGATAGTTTCGAAAAAGGCTAAGAGGAATGAGAGTCCCAACGTCAGTGGGACAAAAATCCAATGATACATGGCAGTAAGGGCAAATTGCGCCCTCGCCCAGTTCACTTGTGACAGATCGAGTTGTTCAAGCACAGACAAACCTCCTTTGAGCTCATTGTCCCGCAGTCGGGAGAACAGAAATGTTATTTAAAACATGATCGGCACGTTGCTGATCCGTTTCAAAATTGGTTTTAAGATAATCGGGAAAAAACAGATTTAATACGACAAGAAAGACCAACAGTTTGATAAGGATGATTTTCCACAGCGTCTTACCCAGACGCATGGCACGAAAACCATCGACGTAGAATCTGAAAATTGACGCCGCATAAAGCATATAATACTCCTTATTAAGAAGAAGAGACCGCCAAACATTTTTCATATTACAGCCAAAATCACCATTGTCAATGATTTATTACTATTATTGTCATCTTTGTTAGGCAAGAAATCCCTAATCCCAACACCTTCCCTGCACTAACCTGCAAACCAGCTTTTAACTTCGATAATTGGCGGAAAAGTTACTCATTGTAAACTCGGAGATATCTTCATTTGGACACCTCTACTATGAGATACGGATAAATTCAGTCAACAACCGACACACTCTGACCAGGTCATCGACACGGATATATTCATCCACCGAATGCACCTGCTGCATCCCGGTAGCCAGATTAGCCGTTTCGATACCATGTTCGTTAAAAATATTAGCATCACTACCACCTCCGGATGAACCCACGGTAAAGGTCTGCCCCAAATCGGCAGCAGCCTGACGCAAGCGCTGAAGCACCGGTGCTTCGAGCGGTATATTCATGGCTGGATAGTCGGCCATCACCTTAACCTTAACTTGCGCCCGACACTGTTTACCGCGGATATCAACACCACTTGCATCCGCAGCATCATGCAAACACTGAGTCATATGCTCGGTTTGACGCTGCAGTTTTTCGGCATCGAAGCTACGCGCCTCCCCCATAAATTGCACCCGTTTGGGGATTATATTTACTGCCTGACCACCATTGACCACACCGATATTAGCCGTCGTTTCTTCATCGATACGACCCAACTTCATCTTGGCAATAGCCTGCGAGGCTACCACAATAGCGGAAATCCCATGTTCGGGATCTAGCCCAGCGTGCGCTTCAATGCCATCTACCATAAAACGCAATCTATTAGCACAAGGAGCCTTGTGTGCAACACTTCCCACACCAGAGGTATCCAACACTAATCCCCGGCGAGCTTTTAACTGCGAACAATCTAGTTGTTTCACCCCCAATAGCCCCACCTCTTCACACACGCTGATAACCACCTCCAGCGGTGGATAAGGGATCTCATTATCCTGCAACGTCTCAATGGCCTCGATAATCTGGGCAATACCCGACTTGTCATCCGCACCGAGCACTGTTTCACCCGCACTGCGAAACACACCATCAAGCAGCACCGGCTCCACCCCTTGTGCCGGGGAAACCGTATCCATATGTGCCGATAACAGTAACGGCTCCCGTGCCGGATCGGTACCGACAAAGCAAGCAATCAGATTGCCACTCTCGCCCTTCACTTTCGCTGCAGCATCATCTATCTCCACCTGCGCCCCCATGGCAAAAAAACGTCGGTGTAAATAATCGGCAATTTCACCTTCATGAAAAGAGGGGCTGGAAATTGCTGCAAGGCGGGAAAATTCATCGCATAAGCGTTCAATATTGATCATTTAAAAAAAACCTTCTTTACTTTATAATAGGCAAATTGCAGAATATGCAATTCAGCGAGAAGGGCACGTAATACCCAACTTGAAAGGTACTGAATAAATATACACTATAAATAAGGTACTGGACAAAATAAACCCATGGCTAGGAGACGATTAAACTGATATCCTATCGCGGTTTACATTTTAATTAGCACATCAAAAGGATGGATAAATTTAAGCTATGTCACACAATGCTAACCGCCGTCGTCACACACCCATAATAAGTACCCGCCGTCGCAAGCAGAACAGGTCTTTATTCCTGATTCTGGCAGGTATTGCACTGCTTCTTTTTGCCTTCATTTATTCAGACAAACCTGAACAACTCACAACAACCGACACCACTTCCAGCGAGGTCCCTGCCCCGCTAGCGTTCCGAGAACCAGCAGCAGACACGGTAATACAAATCCAACGTGAAACCATCTGTCAGTCGGTACAGCGTGGCGATACCATCACCGCCATCCTCGGTCGCTACTTTTCTCCGGCAGAAATTCTGGTTATTGCCCGCAAAAGCCAAGAGGTATTTCCGCTGAGCAGCCTGTGCGCCGGTCATCCATACCGGATTGAACTTGAAAATGAAAACTTCGTCAGCTTTTATTACGATATCGACAAAGAAGATCAATTGATCATTGAGCAACATGATGATCAGTTTCACATCAAACGCCAAGCGATTCCCTACACCGTTAAAGTAGAGACTATTGGAGGCATGATTCACTCAAGCCTGTTTGGCACCATTGCTGAATTAGGCGAATCATCTGTACTAGCGATTCGCATTATGAATATTTTTGCTTGGGATATCGACTTTATTCGCGACATTCGTCATGGGGACTACTTTACCGCTCTGGTCGAAAAACGCTACCGCGACGACAACTTAGCCGGTTACGGCAACCTGTTGGCAGCCGAATTCAACAACCGCAATCAAAGCTATTACGCCTTTCGTTTTAATGATGGTGACGACAACAAAGATAGCGGATTCGGCTATTTTGATGAACAGGGTAAAAGCCTGCGCAAAGCATTTTTGAAAGCACCATTGTCCTACACCCGTATTTCATCAGGTTATACCAATCGTCGCTTTCACCCGATACAAAACAGGTGGAAACCCCATCGTGCCATCGACTATGCCGCCCCCATCGGAACCCCGGTAAAAGCCGTTGCCGATGGAACCGTTACCCAAAAAAGTTACGACAAATATAATGGTAACAAAATTCGTATCCGCCATCCAAATTCATACGAAACCACTTATATTCACCTCAGTAAATTTGCCCGTGGCATGAAAAAAGGACGGCGTGTCCACCAAGGGGAAGTAATCGCCTATGTGGGTACAACCGGCATGTCAACAGGGCCTCATCTCGACTTCCGAATCTTCAAAAATGGTCAGGCGATCAATCCGTTGAAGATGAAATCGACACCGAGCAAGCCCATTGCCAAAGCCTGCAGAGAAGCGTTTGCCAGCGTGGTTAACCAACGGAAACAACAGCTCCATGCAGCACAACAACAACTGACCATCGCCACAACGCAAGAAAAGACAACAGAGCACTAGCAGCCTGTCGAGCTGCTAGGTTAAACCCTTTAAAGCAAGGGACACCTAAACCCATCCGTGGGGTTTATTGTCGTAATTCCATGGCGACAAACACCCTTGTTATGGGGATTGCGTACCCAACGTTAGAGGTACTGAGTAGCCAAATGAATCATACAAGTTACCAAACCTATTTGATTTCAGGGAGGATACATGGAAGATTTACTCAACACAACAGAACAAGAGATTCTTTTAGGCATTGCTCGAAGTGCCATCGAAAATCATGTGAGCAATAATGATGTGTGCGTTGTCCCGCGAGAAGAACGACGGCTCAACTTTAAACACGGTTGTTTTGTTACCATTAAACAAAATGGAAATTTGCGCGGCTGTATAGGCAATTTTCAATCGGAGCTGCCACTATTTAAAGAGGTTGCCGAGATGGCCGTGGCCGCGGCCGGTAGCGATCCGCGTTTCTATCCGTTAAAGATACAAGACCTGGATAATATTTCCTTGCAACTTTCAGTACTGTCACCACTGGTTAAAATTGATAATGTCGATGATATTATCGTCGGCAAACACGGTATTTATTTAGAATTAAACCATTACCGCGGGGTACTACTTCCGCAGGTGGCCACGGAAAACCACTGGGATCGCACCACATTTCTCAATCAAACATGCGCTAAGGCCGGGCTACCATCAACAGCATGGCAAAATGGTGATGCCGATATATATATCTTTAGTGCCCAGATATTTGGTGACTAATTTAACAGTCAAACTCTGGTCTGCGCAGGGGGGCGGTTAAAACAGCCCCCCTGCTTCAGTTATTTATTTCTCTTTTGCGTTCACTACGGGCAATGGCGTCTGAATATCGTAACTACTGTCATCCAGAATCACCTGCACAGCCTTATTACTCTCCGGCGCAAACAGGATGGGCGCAGCCATATTAAGAGTGATATTACGATCTTGATGGACGGTGACAACAACCAATGAAAAATATTGTCCATTTTCGTCTAGTTCTATTTTTTCCCGCTCTAATTCTTCGGGGACAACCTTGTACGTTGGGAAAAAATTGGTGGGATCGGTGAGGACAAGGGCAACCTGTGGATCCTCTATGCTTTGAATCCAGAACAGCGGGCCCTCTTTTTCGTTGGGCATAACGACAAAGTCGCGCAGCTCTTCAAAACCGATGAGTCCTTCTGGAAAGTTCAAGACTGATGCTGGCTCATACTCTATTTCACCGAAACGGCTGTTGATTGTGTTCATTTTCCCCCCTTAGGTTGAGGCAATATGTCGCTCAAAACATTCAGATCATCAAGCGACCAACTGGTGGCCGCACGATTCTGTTCGAGTATACGATCATAAACTTCCTGACGGTGAATTTTTTTATCGCGAGGCGCATCGATACCAATACGAATGGAACCACCTTTGATTTCGATAATGGTCAATTTTACATCATCGCCGATGATAATTCCTTCACCAACTTTTCGGGTTAATACCAACATTTATTGCTCCAATTTTAGCTCTATTTTAAATATAATCAAGTATCGACAATCTACCTACTTTACCGGTGACGTTTAATGCTGCCTCAAAGGCGGTTTCGGTCTGGGTAATTTCGGTAAGCACATCAATTATATCAACATCTTCATAGCGTGAAAGTATCTGCTCCAAATCGACACGCACACCTTCTAAGTGTTCTCTGGATGTTTCAATACGCTGGGCGTTATTACCCATCCGACCACGAGCACTGCGAGATTGATCCGCTGTTGTTTCCAGTGTTGACAGCATATCGTCGAGGGTGGGAACTTCGGTCATCTGCAGCGGCGACCCACCGGAAAGCAGTGAAAAAGCGGCAGTGCCACTATCGTAACTGATAACTGGCTGACCGGTAGCATCAAGCTCAGCCGGGGTTGTACCATCAGCATGGACATACATGGGCTGAGCTAATGCCGTAGCATTCAATGGAGTACCAGTATAATCATTCACGATTCCAGGCGGAAACTGCGTGTTGTATTCATCAATGGTCAAGGTATTACCATCAGTATCTAAAACGGGTTGAAGACTAATCGGTTCACCGGCAAAGGTCAAAGGAATCTCATTACTGCTGCCATCAAGAACTGGGCTTGCCGGGCTGCCACCATCCATAGCTATGGGGGTATAGTCGCCATTGGCAGCATCTAAATAACCAATATCGCTACTCGGCAACGCAGTATTACCATTGTAAACTTGACCAGCCTCGCCCCGGATAGCTCGTTCTAAATTAGTGAGCACATCGAAAACATTTTGTCCTGTTTGTTCCAGAATACCATCACCATCGGTATCACTTTCACCCATAAACAGTTCAGCACCGGTAAGATTGGTTTGCACATATTCACCGGGCGATGCTTCGAGTTTCTTTATGTTGGAGTCGCCCTGATATGAAACGGTATCTCCATCGACAACAAATGGGGGAGCATCTTCCTGAAAACCAGCAAATATATATTGTCCGCCAACCTGAGCGTTAGCGACACTGAGCATCTCAGTTTTTATGTAGCCGATCTCATCAGCAAGCGTATTTAAGTCGGCATCACTCATGGCACCATTGATGGCGTTTATGGTGGTTTCTTTGGCGCTTACCAGCAAATTTTCTGCCTGATCAAGGTAACTGTCCTGATTGGCCAGGCGATCCCCGGCGGTTGCCAGAGAGCTGACGAAACGGTCGGTAGCACGAATCTGGGTGCGAGCGGACAAGACGGGACGTATCGCCGCCGGATCATCGGAAGGGCGTATCAGTTTTTTTCCTGTTGCAGCCTGATTGCGCAGGTTCTCCAAGCGTCCGCTTATGGTATTCAATTCAGCGTTCAAGCTGCGATAGGTAGTCGATTGAGTTGATTTCATAACGCTTACCTCTTAATAGTGAGAACGGTTTCCATCATTTCGTCTACCGTTGATAACAGTTTGGCTGCGGCTTCAAAGCCGCGCTGATATTTAATCAAACTGATCATCTCCTCTTCAATGGAAACACCGGCTTTACCGTCACGCATATTTTTTAGCTGCACCATTGCATCGGCAGCACCCGCACGCGACAGCCTGTTTTGCCCGGCTTCGATACCAACTCGCGCTGCTAGTTTGCCATAAAAACTGACAAAGGTATCTTCATCGTTAACACTATTTTCATCCTTTAATGCCGAGATATCAAGAGCGTTGGTATTGTCACCGGGGGCGCTGCTGTTACCGGCAGCAACCTTGGAGGAGTCGCGCAGCGACATGGACATTAGCTGGCTAATGTTGTCCATGGTGAACTCAGGCGCAGCGTAACTGCCCTCTATTTCCGCCATGTCGATTCTAACGCTATCGTTATTGGTTGTCGGGGTAAGCATCAACACCGATGTGCCATCGTCCTGAACACTGACGCTGGCACTTATTGCTGCGCCAGAGCCATCAACAGCAGTGGCAAGATCATCTAACGAACCACCAGCGAAGGCAATGGTCGTCTCTGTTCCGGCAACATCCAGCGTAATTGCCCCGGCACTAAACGCCGTCGCTAACGTCGAGTCGGCATAGCCCTGACTGGTATGGTTGCCGGGGTTATTGAAAAAAGCTACGCCAGTTGAGCCATCGAGCCCCATCCCCTGTTCATGTAAGGTATTAACCTCCTGCACCATGTTGTAAGCAGTCAAATCAAGATCACTCTTGAGTGCGGGGATAAATTCGTCTCGCAACTCCAGTAGTCCTTCAAATTTACCACCGAGGTTCTGCCCGGCAATCTCAAACGAACTTCCGCCAACATTCAAACGCAGTTCAAGATCGTTACCGGTGGGTATCGCTTCGAGTTGCAGGGCACTGCTACTTTGCACCAGTGGCAAACCACCGGCTAATTGAATGTTTATAGCACCACTTGGTTCCTCGAAGGATTGCACCCCCAGCGTATAGGTTAGCTCCTGCAGCAGCACATCACGCTGATCACGAAAGGAGTTTGCCGAAACTCCACTGGCTTCGATGGTCTGAATCCGACCATTCAAATCAGCTATTTGATTCAATTTCAGGTTAACACCGTCGATCTCGGACAACACCGTTTGATTGATATTACCACGAACGTTTTCGAGATCACGAGAAATGGTATTAAAGGATGAAGCGAGCAGCTCGCCGCGCTGAATGACGATATCACGCTCAACTTTACCGCTAGGATTAGTGGACAGCTCCTGCCATGAATCGAAAAAGCGATCGATTTCGGTAGCTAAATTATCATCGCCAACACTAAAAACCCGCTCCAATTCGGCCAATGGAGTTTCCTTGGCATCTTCGCCGCCGAGCAACTGACTTTTGTCGAGCAACTGCTCGTTGACAAATACATCATATTCGCGGGTAATATCGGTAATCTTTACTCCGGTTCCGGTGAAAAAATTACCCATATTAACGGCAGGGAAATCGGACAAGACTGCTTTTTGGCGCGAATAGCCTTCGGTATTAACATTGGCAATATTGTTACCGGCAATCTCAATCGATTTTTGATTGGTAAATAAACTTGTTTTACCTGTATTGAGTGCAGCAGCTAAGCCCATTACACCCTCCCGGACAACATATGCCCTCCGCCTTTGTTTAATACAAGATTCCCGTTATGCTCATAAGAATCGGGAAGCGATTTGCGCCCAAAAAATTCCATCGATTCACGAATCCAATTTAAAGCCGTCCACAACAGATAAGCGTTGCGCCTATTTTCAAAACGAATGGTATCGGCTAATTCCCGCTCCTCATGACCAAGCTCATCCTCCAGATCGAGCTGCGCCAGCAACTCCTCCTTACGGAGGGTCACTTCCTGCAAAGCGTCAAGATCAAGTGCTTTTGCGCACTCACGCTCGGCGATAATTACATCATGCAGGGATTGCAACTTTTCGTGAATTGTCTGTGTCATACCTGACGCCCTTGTGCAATAAAGGTGAGTAAACTCGTTGCTACTTTTTTCAAGTCGGGCTGATAAGAACCTTCTGCCACCTGAAGTTTTAATTCTTCAATCTTGCCAGCTCGCTCAGTCTCTTGAGTCTCGGCTACATCCTGAACATAGGTGGGAGTGTTTAACAGAGGTGCCGTCAAACCCTCAACGGGTCGAGACAGCGCCGGCGTCGCCACATTTTTAGTCTGGCCGGCCTGCTGTAGCACCGCTGAAAAACTAACCTTATCGGCATTGTTCGTTTTCGCAGATTCAGTAGCTCCCTGCTGTTGTTGCCGAGCCTTTTGAACCGGTTTTTGCTGAATCAAGCTTTTATCGCCGTCAATTCTCATCGTCATAACATTCACCTTCTGAGTAGTTTCAACTCAACTATCTGAATTTACATATTTCTGGTTCACACTCTACAAATCTATAATTATATTTACCCTATAGACAACGTATCGACGCAATAGAGTCTCTAGTTTAGGTTAATATTACCGGCGTAGATTTTATTTGCTGATAAAACAGGTGATCGGCAGGGGGGAGGGACGTGGGATATAGCGAGGAAACCAAGCAGGTGATACATGGATGTTTCTTTGGACGCTTATAAATTATTATGCCTTTATGTCCTTAGTCTGTAATTGTTGGTAGATCATCTGTCCAAGCCCCATACTTTGGTTGTGAGCAAGCTGGCTAGCTACTTCCGCATCAAAAAAATCGCGATAAACTTCGCTAGCCGTATCCTTTTCGATCAAACCATCTTCCGTTTCGCTGCCACGCATCGCCTTGAACATCGTCTGCACCATAACTGCCTCAAACTCAGCACATGTTTCTTTAAGACGATGATCATCCTTTGGTTGCGCCCCATTTTCTAAACGAGAGGTTTGATTGGTATACATGCGTGGATCGATGTGTAAATTCATGATTCATCCTTTTAAACTGGTGACGGCACAATATACATATTGTTACTCTTATCGGTATGCAGGATTAAATCTTTAATTGCAATTACTACAAAACCTCTAGCTCAGCATGTAGTGCCCCAGAAGCCTTGATTGCCTGAAAAATAGCGATAAGATCCCGCGGCGTTGCCCCTATCGCATTAAGAGCCCGGGCTACATCCCCAATATTGACCCCCATGGGTAACACGATAAGATTTCCCTTCTCCTCGGTGGCAACAATATCGGATTGCGGCGTGGTAACGGTTTCACCTTGAGATGAAAATGGCCCTGGCTGCGAAACCAAACTCGCTTCGCTGATCACCAGATTAAGATTACCGTGGGAGACGGCAACGGTAGACAAGCGCACATTTGCACCCATTACGATAGTGCCAGTACGCTCGTTAACGATGATTTTAGCTGCCATGTCAGGTTGAACTTCGATGTGTTCGATATGAGCAATAAAATCAACCATGGAGGTCAAATATTCGTCGGCTACCTCGACCTGCACCCCGGCACTATCGACAGGACGGGCGAGGGTTTTGCCAAAATATCGATTGATCGCCGTCGCCATGCGCGTCACAGTGGTAAAATCGGGATCACGCAAACGATAGGTTATCACTTGATCCTTGGGCAAACGAAACGGCACCTCTTTTTCGATAATTGCGCCACCGGGAATACGCCCCACAGTGGGATGATTCTTTTGTACCTTGGCCGCCTTGCCACCAAAAGAGAGAGCGCCAACAGCCAACGGACCTTGAGCAACGGCATATACCTGACCGTCGGCACCGTTAAGGGGAGTCATCAGCAAGGTACCACCGACAAGGCTATCGGCATCACCAAAGGAGGACACCAGTACATCGATAGTGGTACCAACCTTAGCAAATGGATGCAGCTTACCCGTCACCATCACCGCAGCGACATTATCGACCTTCACCGTGTCGCGATCAATGCGCATCCCTAAACGTTCCATCATATTTACCAGAGACTGTATAGTAAACTGGGTACTGCTACTATCACCGGTACCATTTAACCCGACGACAAGACCATATCCAACCAATTGGTTGTTGCGTACCCCTTCGATATCGGCAATATCTTTAATTCTACTGGAATTTGCCGGGACGACCAATATCAGAGTAAAAATTATAAATATAAAAAATCGTAGCGCTTGCATACGCATCTCCAAACTATTCGTCATTATCAATCAAAATGGCGTTACGGTATCCAATAAGCGCAATAACCAGCCCGGTTTTTGTTTATCGTCGATAACCCCTTTACCAGTATAGATGATATTGGCATCGAGAATATATTTTGAATCGATCATGTTTTCCGGGGTAATGTCCTGTTGCCGCACAATGCCAGACAGATGAATCAACTGCTGTTCGTGATTAACGGTGACACTCTTGCTACCCGAAATACGTAACGTACCATTGGGTAACACTTCGACCACACGGGTGGTCAACGTAGCTACAAGATCCTCCTTGCGACTCGTGGTACCCGACCCCTTAAAATCGTTGGTATAACCGGCGCTGAGGAGTTTTGCCGGATCAATGGCACTATTGATATTGGCGATATTGGACTCAAGCCCAAACAAACTGGTCAAATCAGCGCTGGCGGTAGTGCTGCGCCCCGTTGAGGTGCTGGCCTCCTTGCTGGCCTCAGCCTGTTCAGAGATAACCACGGTCAAAATATCACCAATCCGACTGGCCCGATTATCGACAAACAAACTGCCATTGCCGGTAGTCCATAATGATCCCGGCGTTTTAGGCATTGATGCCTCTATCACCGGTTGTTCCATTGTCACCGGTATGATCTTTTCTGCAGGTCGCGGTTGAACGGGGGCACAAGCCGCCAAAGCAAGCGCAATAATAATGAGTATGTTTGATAATTTCATATCAAAACTCCACTTCCACCAAGCCGTTGCCACTCACCCGGGCACGAATCTCTTTTTGTGAACGACTATTTTGCACTCGAATCACTTCGTCAAGCTGACCATCCTGCCGGGCAATACCAATAGCGGTGAGGAGCATGCCGCCACGACGGGCAATAATTTTGATAAAAGCTCCCTTTTCAACCAGAGGTGGATATTTGACATTTTTACGTTGCACCACCCGACCTGCATGTAAACTGCGTGCCACTTGCTTACCAACAACATTAGTTAAACTGTGCAGCGGATCACGAAGACGGCTGACATCAAGGGAGACTATTTCGACATCGTCAGCGCTGATAATAGCACCACGGCGTAACTTGCGCCGGGCAACAACCACGTCGGCATCCACATGCAACGTACCACGCACAGAAATATTCTTAACAGCCTTACCATCGATGCGATATACAAGATTGAAATGCCTACTACCTATTATATTACGCACGGAAGGAACAACATCAACCTGAATAGTACCAGGCGGTAAAACAATAGAATCTGGTGGCGAGAATGGAACAAAGGTAAAGGTTACGTGCGATAAACGTGACTGAGCGTTAAGTAAAAATTGATCGATACTACGCTGAATGGCATTAGCAGTAACTGTTTGGCTGGCAACTTCAATACGCACCACAGATGCACCAAGCCATGTCAGTCCGGCAACATCTACTCCATGCCGTCGCAATGTTTCCTCTATCTGCTCGCGCTTGAGATCCAGCGTTTTTGCCAATGCCGGAGCACGGGACAAGCGCTGTCGGGCAAGTGCGGGTGATGGCGGATCAATCGTGGCCAGCATCCCTAGAGTAATCTGTTTCCCACCAACAACAACGCTTGGTTTCAGGGTAACTTGCTGAGCCAGAACGATCGTGGTACTAAGCAATAATGCCAAGAGACACCATAATAGAACATAACTTTTACTTACACCAGTCAAGTTAATCTCCCCCTTATACGAGGTTATTGGTCATCTGCAAAATCTCATCGGCGGTCTTGATCGCCTTGGAGTTCACCTCGTAGGCACGTTGAGCAGCAATCATGCTGACCATCTCCTCCATAACGCTGACATTGGAACCTTCGAGATAGCCTTGTGACAATGTACCCATACCGTTTTCACCCGGAATACCGGTAATGGGACCACCGGAGGAGAGCGTTTCAGAATACAGATTCCGACCAAGGCTGCGCAAGCCGGATTCGTTACTAAAGGTAGCCAACTCAATGACACCAACCTGATTCGCAGTTGCTTCACCATCGAGAAATACATCGACGCTGCCATCCTGACCTATCGAAATACTGGTGGTATTTTCCGGAATAATAATTTGTGGCGTCATCAAATAACCCTCGGAGGTGGTCAAACGACCATCACCATCCTTCTTGAGAGCGCCGGATCTAGTGTACGCCGTCGTGCCATCGGGCAGATCAATCTGAAAGAAACCGCGCCCTTCGATAGCCAAATCCAATTCATTTTCGGTTTGCATCAAATCGCCAACACTAAATATTTTTTGCACCGCTGCAGTACGTGAACCAAGACCAACCTGAATCCCCGTTGGTGAAACCGTATCAGCAGAAGTGGAACTACCGGGAGTTTTACTCACTTGATAAAGCAGCTCTTGAAAATCGGCGCGACTTTTCTTGAAACCACTGGTATTCACATTAGCCAGATTATTGGCGATGACATCAAGATTTGTCTGTTGGGAATCCATCCCTGTTGCTGCCGTCCACAATGCTCTGATCATAAGGTTTCTCCTGAATATTACATTAACTAAAAACTATAGCGAGCCGATATCGTCGGCTCGCGCATCTATGCTATAATAATTTTTCATCGCCTTCTGATAACTTTCAAAACCACGCAAACTGGTCATCATAAGGATCGTTTCTTCCATAGTTTTCACGTTGGATCGCTCTAAATTACCCTGAACAATCTGGGCTTTATCGTTTAGAGGAACCGCCTTCTCATCACCGGTGTAAGTAAACAACCCGGCTCCTTGTTTTATCAACTTCGTTTCATCAGGATCATACACAGCTAAACGACCGACCTCACCTTCAGCACTCAAAATCGAACCATATTCATCAATACTAATTGGTCCATCCGGAATATTAATTGGTTTATTTTCGGTATTAAGTACAATATTATCACCCTTGGTCATCAAAGTACCATCGATCGCACGATCAAAATTTCCAAGTCTGGTATAAAAAATTTCGGTGTCACGACGAACCTTAAAGTAACCATCGCCATTGATGGCAACATCAAAATCTCTTTTGGTCGTCTCCATGGTTCCCTGAGTAAAGTCGGTTTTACTCTCAGGAATATACGTGTGATTTATCCCGGCGCTTTTCCCAACCTGCGTTGCACCGTCCAGTGCCGCAGCAAAAGAAATACGATCCTTTTTAAAGCCGTTACTATTGACATTACTTAAATTACTCGAAATAACTTCAACAGCTTGCATTTTACTGACGGCACCACTGAGTGCGGCATAAATCCCTGAACTCATAATTAACTCCTTTGTTACCCAACATTTCGACTGAAACGGTATAAATCTTTAGTGTTGGTCAAATTATTCGTAGTGTAATTGTAGGAGGCTGCTAGAACTAGCGTTGCGCCAAGCGCGACAGCGTCACCAACTGATTAGCTTCGGGTAGGGAGATATTCAAGACTTCGGCAATCTGATCAACCGACATACCCTGAGCAGCCAAGGAGGCAACATGACGGTATTTGTCGGGAGTGTTACCACTTGGTGCCGGAGATTGAAGCCGATTTTTAAGTTCGGCTTGATTAAGGTCATGATCAAAGGTGGGTGCTGGCGATGGGGTGGTCGTAGAGTGATCTTCGAGATGGGTAATACGCTGCAAGGCATTGTGCAATTGACGATCTGATTCTTCGCGGCGGCGACATTCAATGCGAACCTGGCGCTGAACACGCAACAAAGCGACAGCAAATATACCGATAAGTAGCGAGATAATTAACAAATCAAGTTGAGCAAAATCAAAGACCTTATCGGTCCAGCCAACAACCACTTCACTCATAACATCACCGTCGCCGTTCAAGTTTGACCTTCAATTTAACCAAAGCCTGGCTATGCAATTGGGAGATGCGCCCTTCGGTAAGGTCAAGCACGTCGGCGATCTCTTTCTGGGTCAACTCTTCGTAATAATACAGCGAAATCACCAAGCGCTCTTTCTCGGTCAGTTTCTCTAGTTGACTGGCAACCTCCCCGGCAACCTCGCTCTGTTCTATCTGCTGATGCACGCTGGGGCTGTCATCGGTCAACATGTCCATAAAATTGCGACCGTCATCCCATTCGTCCAATGTTTCATTCAAACTTACACAACCGAGATGACACACCTGGTTTAACATGTGGCGATAACTATCGATATCCATACCCATCTGGGAAGCTACTTCATCTTCATCTGGCGAGCGTCCCAGACGATGCTCCATAGCCGCTATCGTTTTACCAATACGCCCCTGTTTCTCGCGTAGTGAGCGGGAAAACCAGTCCATTTTTCGCATCTCATCGTATATGGCTCCACGGATCCGCCGTTCGGCAAAGGTTTTGAATAACACACCTCGTGAAGAGTCATAACGGGTCGCCGCATCCATCAAGCCCATCATGGCAGCACTGGTCATATCGTCCTTGGTCACAAAGGCGGGAACCTGAGCCCGCATCCGTTCAACAATCAAGCGCACTAATGGCATGTGAACCTTAACCAGTTCATTTTTATCATTAACTGCAGGGGGGCGATAGCCGTAAGCACTCATCATCAGGCACCACTTCCTAGGGACAATAATCGCTTCCAGAAAAACTGTAACGAACCTTTAGGCTGTTGGCTTGCGTTGTCCTCAACCAATTTACCGGCCAGCCTTTCAAAGGCCTGGCTCACCTTGTGGCCGGGATACATCTCGACCATCACTTTTTGACGCCGAACCGATTCATACATTTTACGATCAAAAGGGATCCCTCCCATGAAATCTATCGAGATATCCAGATAACGATTAGCCACCATGGTCAATTTGCGATAGACATCCAACGCCTCATCTGAATGACGCACAGAGTTGACAATCAGATTAAACTTTTTTTCATGATACTGAGAAGATAACAATTTCATCAAGGCATAGGCATCGGTAATCGCTGTTGGCTCGGGAGATGTCACCACCAGAATATCTTGAGCCGCCTGATTAAAATAGGTGACATTTTCCGAAATTCCCGCTTCAGTATCGATCAAAACTACATCGTAATCGCCGGGCAATGTTTCCAAGTCATCGAGAAAACGCATTTTATGGCTGGCATCAAGGTGGGTAAATTTCTGCACTCCCGAACCTGCCGGTAAAATTTGTACACCTGCGGGACCATCGACAAGGATAGATGCCAAACTCTGCTGGCCGGAAAAAAAATGATTAAGATTATACTGCGGAGCCAAGCCAAAAACGACATCTATATTCGCCAAACCGAGGTCAGCATCAATGATAAGCACATTTTTGCCCATTCGACCCAAAGCAACAGCGATATTGGATACAATAGCTGTTTTGCCAACACCTCCTTTGCCGCTAGTGACAGATAACACCCGTGCTGTTTTACTGCTACCGGCATTCATCTGTTGACTATCACTTAAACGATCACTGAGCGAACGTAGGGTATTGGCCTGATCGGTATGTTCGTGCGTATCCGTCATAGTATCATCCTTCGCTACTCTCAAGAACAAGAGCGCTAACCAATTCGGCATTAGCCTGCACCAGATCCTCGGGAACCTTTTGACCATTGGCCAAATAAGATAATGGACAGTTATTTCTCAAATGGATATTGAGCAACACGCCCAGGCCTTCACATTCATCTAACTTGGTCATCAGCAAACTCTTCGGTCCCAACATGCTAAAGCGGCGATACGTTTCATAGAGATCGCGCTCCCTAGTCGTAGCAGATAGTACTAGATGGGGCTCGATTTCAGAATCAACATCGAGAAATTGCTGAAGCTCGTCCAGACTGACCTCGTCTTTGGGGCTGCGCCCTGCGGTATCGATCAGAATCAAATCTTTATTGTCATGCCGAGCTAAAACTCCACGTAATTGTTCGGCGGTCATCACTACTTCAACCGGTACATTCATAATTTCGCCATAAACCTTCAACTGCTCAACCGCTGCAATGCGGTAGGTATCGATGGTAATCATGGCAACGCGTTTGCCACCGGACAATAGAAAGGCCGCAGCTAGCTTGGCAATGGTGGTTGTTTTACCGACTCCGGTTGGGCCGATGAGGGCAAGGCGCTTTTGTTCACCTGGCCGGGGCAACAACGATCCCGTTGTCTGCACTAATTCGGCAATGGTTTTGCAAAAAAACGCATTAAGCAACGCCGGATCGTTTATTTGTTGCTTGCTAAGTTGGCTCACAGCGTAATGAGCAATTGTTTGAGCGGCTTCAGCCTCGATTCCCAATTGCGTTAGCGCATCGAGAACCTGCTGATTTGAGGTCGATGGTTTAGCTCCCTGCATACTAGCCGCAGGATAAAAAATTGGTTGCGCTTTAGGTTGCGTCGCTTGTTCGATCTGACCGGGAAGATCCTTGATCAACGTAGTGATCAGGTGGCGCAACTCTCCGACCTCGCCGTGAAGTTCCTGTAACTGGGGTTCTCTCCGGCTCGTATTTTGTGCGTATGGGTCGGGACGAGGATCTGGCGTAACAGGTGTTTGCTCCCAAATCTCCTGATAAGAAATTTCATCTTCACTTGTGGCAGAAACTAATTTATCAAGCGATGGTTTTGGCTTCGATATCGCTGAACGTATAGTGCTTTTTTTGGCTTTATTTTCGGCTCCGGCTGTTGGTTCTAACTCATCAGGCTCAACAGCAGCGGTCACTTCTAGCACCGGTTTACCGAACAAACCCATTCCACCCTTGCGTACAGTACGCGAGGATAAGATCAAGGCATCGGGACCTAGCGCCTCTTTTATTTGGCGCAACGCCGAATCCATGTTGTCTGATTCAAAAACCCTAACTTGCATTTACCCTCACGGTACTTAGTGACCTGACTTTTAGGTGAGGTGCAATCTCATTATGGGAGATAACCACCAGGTTTGCCATGTATCTTTCGGTCAGTTTTTTGACATGCAGTCGAATTGTTGGCGAACATAACAGCAATGGTGTCATGCCGCCGCCGAACTGTTGGATCTGTTCTCCAAGCGCATCGAGAATAGCCTGTGCCTTACGTGGATCCAGAGCTAAATAATTGCCGCCTTGATCAGTTTTTTGCAACGCCTGAAGAATTGATTCTTCAACAGAACGCTCCAACGTCATCACCGGCAAGACATCGCCATCTTGCGCATACTTAGTGCTAATCTGACGGGCTAGAGCACTACGAACATGTTCTGTGAGCACATCGGGATCCGCTATCACCTGAGAGTAATCAGCCATAGTTTCGAGAATCGTACGCAAATCACGAATTGACACATCTTCACGCAGCAAATTTTGTAGCACCCGCATGATTAAACCCAAACTAAGCAGGTCGGGGAAGAGATCATCAACCAGCTTGGGATAACTCTTCTTCAGGTTGTCAAGCAAGTTCTGTACCTCTTGGCGACCAAGGAACTCATGTGAATGTCGCTTTATGATTTCACTGATATGAGTAGCCATCACCGTGGTGCAATCAACTACAGTATAACCGGCAATTTGGGCACGCTCCTTCTTATCTTCTGATATCCAGGTAGCCGGCAAACCAAAGGCGGGTTCCTCGGTAGCAACTCCCTTAATCGTCTCCGTCGCCACACCGGGATTCATCGCCATATAATGTCCGGGCAACATCTCGGCTCCGGCGACCATGACCCCTTTAAGCATAAAACAATATTCGTTAGGCTTCAGTTGAAGGTTATCTTTAATATGTACCGGCGGCACAATAAAACCGGATTCCAGAGCAAATTGTTTACGAATCGAACGAATGCGCGTCAGCAATTCACCCTCTTGGGCAGCATCGACGTAGGGGATCAAACCATAGCCAACTTCGAGTTCGAGCAGATCCACATTTAACATCTCATCATAATTTTCTTCTTCTTCCGCCGCCGCAGCACCCGGCAACTGCTCAGGGGGAACACTTTGTTCGGCAAGCTCCAATTCTTTTTGAGATTTCTGCATCTGATATGCGGCAAGCGCCAAAATCGCAGACAAGGTTACAAACGGCACAAAAGGCATGCCGGGAATGACTGCAAAACCGAGCATAATCACTGACACCACCCATATTGCTTGTGGATACTTGCTAAATTGCACCTTCAGATCGCTACCAAAATCACCGGTTCCCGATGTTCTGGTTACCAGAAGACCGGCAGCAGTGGAGATAATTAGCGCCGGAACCTGACCAACCAGACCATCGCCAACGGTAAGGATAGTGTAGTTTTGCGCAGCCTCAACAGCGGGCATCCCTTTTTGCACCACTCCTATAACAAAACCGGCACCGATATTGATCAGGGTGATAATAATTCCGGCGATTGCATCACCCCGAACGAATTTACTGGCACCATCCATAGCACCAAAAAAATCGGCCTCATTGGCAATATCTGCACGGCGCTGCTTGGCCTCCTGATCGTTAATCAAACCGGCATTCAGGTCAGCATCAATAGCCATCTGCTTACCCGGCATGGCATCGAGGGTAAAACGAGCGGCAACTTCAGCGACACGCCCGGCACCCTTGGTAATAACCATGAAATTGATTACCACCAGAATCACAAAGACAACGATACCGACAATGAAATTACCGCCGACTACAAACTGGCCAAATGCCATGATAACCGAACCGGCAGCACTGGGTCCTTCTTCGCCATGGAGCAAAATCAAACGTGTAGAAGCCACATTTAACGATAGGCGAAACATGGTTGTCGCCAATAAAACAGCTGGGAAAACGGCAAATTCAACGGATTTAGTTGTATACAAACTGATGATTAGAATCAACATCGACACGGTGATGTTCAGCGACAGACCAATATCGAGCAATACCGGCGGCAATGGCAAGATCATGATCATCAGGATCATAACCAAACCCAGCGATACTACAATATCGCTACGCGTCAGTATTTTAACCCATTTATTTTCTGCTATTGATTCCAGCATAACTACCGACGTCGTTTAAGGCTATAGACATAAGCGAGGATCTCTGCCACCGCTTTAAACATTTGTTCAGGAACAACAGCTCCAATATCCACTTTATACAATGCCCGTGCCACAGTAACATTTTCTACCAGCGGCACATCATGTTCATGCGCCAATTCGCGTATTTTCATGGCAATATGGTCAGCGCCCTTCGCCACTACTACTGGAGCATCGGTCTTTCCCTGTTCATAACGAATGGCAACGGATAGATGGGTCGGGTTAGTAATAACCACATCGGCTTTAGGCACCTCTGCCATCATACGGTTTCGCGCCATCTCTTGTTGCAATGACCGTACCCGAGCTTTTAGATGGGGATCACCTTCACTCTCTTTAAACTCTTCTTTTTGCTCCTGCTTGGTCATTTTCATCTTCTCTTCCATCTCCCAACGGACAAACAAAAAATCGATCAAAGCCAAGAGAAGCATCACGCCGCAGCTTTTAAACAATACCACTAACGCCACACGACCAACATAATTAATTGTTTCCAGAATATCCATATCAACCAGATACAGAGCATTCTCAAACTCACTGAAAACAGTCTTATACGCTACATAGCCAACCAGAATAACCTTGGCTAACGATTTGATCAACTCCACCATGGAACGTTTGGAAACAAACTTAGCAGAACCCTTTATCGGATCAAGCTTGGATAGGTCAGGCATTAAAGGCTTGGTGGTAAACAACCAACCAATTTGAAAAAAACTGGCAAAAAAACCAACAATTAACACCATAAAAAACAGTGGTGCCAACAACATTGCACCGTTTTTTAACACGAAACCAAACACCTGAACTACCGATATGGGCGTCACCTCGTATTGCCCTGCTTGTTCCCAGATATAGCGAACCAACCACGACAGTTTAGCCCAAAACTTAGGTCCATAAAAATACCACAGCAAAATTGAAACCGATAGCAACGCAGCGGTATTCACCTCTTTACTTTGCGCCACCTGGCCCTTCTTGCGAAAATCATCCCGCCGTTTACTGGTGGCTTCCTCTGTCCGTTCCTGAGCCGATTCTTCAGCCATCTAGCCGCCCCTTAAGCAACAATAAAAGGTGTTCAAAATGATCCGGCAACAAAGAAAACTCGCGACTTATCAACGCAACCACCATGTTAAGCGTCAAACCGATAATAATAAAAGCTAGGCCGATATTAATTGGAAATGAAAGCATGAAAACATTTAACTGTGGAAACACGCGAGACAGGATACCGAGAACCAGGCCTGACAACAGCAAAACCGCCAGTATTGGTGCGCTAAAACGGATCGCCAGAACAAACATGCGGCTAGTTAATTCCATTACAAATGGAATAGCTCCGGCAGAAAAATCGAGGAGTCCCGGCGGCAACAATTGGTATGAATCGACCAGCACTCGGATAAACACATGATGGATATCCAGTACCAGAAAAATTAAAATAGCAATGACATTTTGAAACTGAGATAATAAGGAAACTTGGCGTTGATTTTGTGGATCGTAAACATTGGCCGCAGCAAACCCCATCTGATATCCGACAATGGTGCCGCCAAATTCGACGGCGGTAAAAACCAGCCGGGCAACAAAACCCAACATAATGCCTAACAATGTTTCATTGGCAACCAGCAGACCAAGAGATAGCGGGGTGAACGCATCTGCTGGTAAATAGGATTCAACCGCAGGCAAAATTAGCGCTGTAAGCATCAGAGCCAGCAATGTTTTAGCACGCGCAGGAACTTGACCACTGCCAAACACCGGCATACTGCCAATAATTGCCGCAACCCGTGCTAAACAGATCAGCGCAAGCTGTATTTTATCAACCGGAACTAATAACAGCTCCACCAGTCTCTATCCCCCGACAAGGGAGATCCCCTGAAAAACATTTTGGGTAAAAGCCAGCATGGTACGAATAATCCATGGGGCAAACAAGATAAGAGCAACGAGAACAGCAACAATTTTGGGAATAAATGTCATAGTTTGCTCATTGATTTGGGTTGCAGCCTGAAAAATACTGACCAACAAACCGACAATGAGTCCCGACAACAACATGGGCGCTGAAATCATCAACACGGTTTTAACTGCGTTGCGTCCCAAATCAACAACAAATTCAGGTGACATAATCGGCAACCTTCCCTATGAAAAACTTTTCACCAAAGAGCCAACCACCAAGCCCCAACCATCGACGAGTACGAATAATAATAGCTTAAACGGCAGCGAAATAATAGGCGGCGGCAACATCATCATCCCCATCGACATAAGAACCGATGCAACGATCATATCGATCACCAAGAATGGGATGTAGATCATAAAACCGATTTGAAACGCACGATTAAGCTCCGAAAGCATAAATGCCGGAATCAACGTAGTGGTGGCAACACTCTCCTGGTTTTCCGGCTGCACAGCGCCGGAGATATCGACCAGTAAAGCTAGATCCTGTTCACGGGTTTGGGAAAACATGAACTCTCGTACCGGGTCAACCGCCAATTGCATGGCCTGTTGCTGATCAATTTTTCCATCGAGATACGGTTGCACCGCTTGCTGATTAACGACACTGTAAACTGGCGCCATGATAAAAAAAGTCAAAAACAATGCGAGACCAACAATAACCTGATTGGGCGGCATTTGCTGAGTTCCCATCGCTTGGCGAACAAAAGACAGCACAACAACAATGCGAACAAATGCCGTTGTCATCAACAAAATTGCCGGAGCTACAGACAAGATGGTCAGAACGAGAAGAATTTGTACCGCAGTAGAAACTTCACTCGGTGTTGATGCTTTTGTTACCCCGAGGGTAATGGTCGGCACGTCGATGGCCAATGCGGTCAGCGGACTCATGAAACAAGCAACAGCGACAGCGACTGCGACGCAAACGGCTAAACGCACCCCCAAAACCTTCATTGCTCCTCCCGAGGGTTATCATCATTCAGGTCGGGCAATAACTGTTCCTGTAACGCACGATCAAAAGAGGTCGGCGTCGAGGGTTCTCCTGACCATTTAGCTAATGTTTCCAACCGATCACCGCTACCGGAAATCAGCAATGTCGAACCTTTGACCTCTACCAGATAAAGCGCTTTTTTGGGGGAAAGATAACGTACTTCTATCAACCTTATCTCACGATTTTGCGCCGACGGGATCCAACGACCGCTCTTTTTCAAAAGTGCGTACAGCAACATAACCAAGCCCAAAACAACAACGAGCGCCCCCGTCACCTTGATACCCATCGGCAAAAGATCTGTTTCAGCCGATTCTACCGCAATGACCATTGTGGGCAAAGCCACGGTGCAAACAATGAATGCCACATTGGCAAAGGTTGATGCTCTCATCATGGATTAAGCCAAATTTTCTATACGTTCAGCCGGACTAACTACGTCGGAAAGGCGCAAACCCAGCTTATCGTTTACCAACACCACTTCACCGCGGGCGATCAAGCGCGAATTCACATAGACATCAAGGGGTTCATTAGCTCCCTTACCTAACTCAACAACATACCCTTCATCCATTTGCAGCAACTCACGCACCAAAACCTTGGTGCGACCGACCTCAATAGAGACATCCAGCGGAATATCCAGCAACAAATCCAAATTTTTCAATCCCTCCGCAACCGCAGATACTGCAGCACCGGGTTGTTCTGCGGATGCGGTTTCTTCCTTCTCTTCCATACCGGTTATCTCCTTTTTTTCAATCGACCTAAAATACGCAAGGCCTTCTTCCCATCACATAAACCGACCAATCCTGAAAATTTCGCTCGCCCTTCGACCCGCAACAGAACCGGACTGTTTGGTGAGCAATCAAGGGGCAGAATATCACCAACACGCAAATCGAGAATATCGCGTACATTGAGTTGGATCTGGGCTAATTGTGCTTCAGCGCCAACCTCCATATCCTTGACTTCATCAGCAAAATACTCACCCCAATGGCTGCCTGCACTGCTGGCTCCAAGTTCACTTTTTACTTTTTCCCGGATAGGGTCTAAGGACGAGTAAGGGATGACCAACCTCATCAACCCTACGGTTCCATCAACCTTAACCTTGAATGTGGCAACCATCATCTCAGTATCTCCAGGAACAATGGTCACCAAACGTGGATTAGCTTCAACCCGAACCAATTGTGCATCAAGCTCTTCTATGGCAGCAAAGGCCTTATTCAGGTCATGACAACTTTCGGCAACAACATCTTTAATGATATTAATCTCAATCGATGTCATACTGCGACTTGGTGTAACCGTCTCCTCCTCAGCATTGCCCCCGCCCAACATGATTTCGACTTTAGAAAAAGCAATATTAGCATCGAGAATAAGGAGACCATTCTTCTTTAAAGGATCGATGGTGATAATTCCATACAATTGATGGTTACTGCACTCATTGATCAATGTTTCATACTCCATTGATCCAATGCTCTCACGTACAACACTTACGGCTCGCTGTAAACGACTCGACAATGAAAAGGTCATATTACGGGCAAATGCATCGAGCAGAATATCAAAATTAACCAGACGAAGCCCGGACTGCGAGCGGTTTTGAACAAGACTAAAGCCAGCAACCTTGCGCGGTTTTTCGGCAAAGTCCTCCTCCGGCTGAATTTCCGAATCTAACGAACCATCCTTGACAGCAGATAAAAGTTCAGCTATTTCGTCTCTGGAGAGAATGCGCTCCAAGGTTCCCCCCTACTGCACAACGAATTCGGTAAAATAAATTCCTTTAACTTTGCCTTTTTTAAGCAGCTTATTCAAGCGCACAATAATCTCGGCACGCAATTGCAACTTACCCTGCAAATCACTTAACTCAGCGAAGGTTTTGTTACCGATAAGCAATAAAACAGAATCACGGATCTGAGCCATTCGCTCATTTACTTCGAGAACCATTTCTTCATTTTCAAGTTCCAGCGTAATAGCAGCCTTTAAATAGCGGGTTTCGTTTTTATCGATGATGTTAATGATAAAGTCTTCCACATCGACCATGGGACCAACACCTTCAGGCTTTGCTGTTTCTTCAAGCTCAACATCTTCTGCAGGGGATTTTTGAGCAGTTTTTTGCCCGTATAAATACGCTGCAAACCCAACTGCGCCCAAAAGGATCACCACACCGATGATGACGAATATCATCATTTTACTTTTCCCACCCGCAGGTGCCTTATCTTCCTCTTCGGCCATGCGTAGCTATCTCCTTAAAATTGATAAATCATTACAATTAAAACGGCAGTTGTTCGTTCGCATCAATTAAGTACGGTAACTCTTCACGATAATCGCCCAAACTTTCCAAAACGAACTCTACCCGCCTGTTCTTTGCCCTGTTTTCTGGGGTATCGTTAGCAACAAGGGGATGTTCTGCACCGTAACCAACAGCCGACATTCTATCTAAAGGGAGCAGCTCGGCGGTTTGAAAGTATTTTAGCACCGACACTGAACGAGCAACCGAAAGATCCCAGTTACTCATATCTTTGCGACCGTAGGGGATATCATCGGTATGTCCTTCAACTCGCATTTGCAAGGGCAAAGGGCGAATCAATCCAGCCACTTTAGTTAATACCGGCAACGCTTTAGGCTTAAGTTTCGACGTCCCGGGAGCGAACATAATAGCTTCGTTTATACGCAAAATGACCGCACCACGATCCTTGACCAATTCGATAGATTTATCGAGACGCAAGCGATTCATTTGGGTTTCGATTCGCGTATACACCCGCTGTACCATATCATCCTGAATAGGGGCAATTGACACCACAGACGGAGCGGAAACCTCATGAAGCTTCTTACCGCCAAACATTCCAAAAGCACCCCGCATTGAGCTTGCTGCCTGACCTATTTTAACCTTATCCATATTAGCCATAGACAACAGCAATACGAAAAAGGTCAGCAACAGAGTAACCAGATCGCTGTAGGTAACCATCCACGCAGGAGCACCTGCCGGTTGTTGTTTTTCTTTTTTTGCCACCGCATTCCCCCTGTAGGAGCGGATTTATCCGCAATATTATGTTGCTATTGTCAATCATTCGCACTCTGGAGAGCATCTCCTACATTATCCATTATCTAAAATTCAGCTTCTAAGCTGCGAACATAGCTAAGCAGGTTATTTATTAAAATTACTTTCGCGTAAGCTAGGAGCGACAAAGGCATGCAACCGTTGCTCCATCACCCGCGGATTCTCCCCGGCCAAAATCGAATTCATCCCTTCTGATATTAAGGTTTTACACAAAAATTCCGAGGCTGCACGATATTTCAGCTTGCCGGATATGGGAGTAAACAATATATTCGCCGCCACTGCACCATAAAAGGTGGTCAACAACGCAACGGCCATAGCAGGACCGATTGCAGCGGGATCGTCCATAGTCTGCAACATTTGCACCAAACCAATAAGAGTACCAACCATTCCCATGGCGGGAGCATAAGCTGCCAAAGTGACAAAAATCCCCGCTCCGCTTTCATGGCGTTCAACAATGTTTTCTATTTCTCGTTCCATCATTTCACGCAACGCTTCAGGCTCTTGACCATCAACTGCCATCTGTAACCCTTTGAGGAAAAAGGGATCTTCCACCTGCGACATCACCGACTGCAAAGACAAGATACCCTCTTTACGAGCTTTACCAGAAAATTCGATTAATTGAGCGATGATTTCACCGGGCGGCTGTTCCTTATGAAAGAGGGTTTTTTTAGCCACAGCCATTGCACGCACAATCTCCTTAAATGGATAGTTAATAAGCGCAGACCCAATGGTTCCACCACCAACAATCATCAACGACGCCGGATCAATAAACAAAAAGATTGAGCCACCATTCATCATGGCGGCCAGAACCAAACCGAAGGCAACCACCGCACCAAGTATTGTTGAAATATCCATATTAACCTTTACAACCTCAAGGGATTAACGGAAACAACTTCCACACACCTCTCACACAAACCAAAATAGCAACTATCAATCTGCTATTTTACACACTTACCCCATTAGATGGAACAGTAAATGTTGATTTAACAATCAAGATATAATAGAACCAAACCAAAAAGCCGAAAGAGCCATTTCTTGACTCTTTCGGCATCAACTCAATACTCCACGACGGGGCATCATTCTCACCGTAAAACAAAAAGATTCCTAGCGCTTCAGATTGATTACTTCCCCTAACAGCTCATCGGTAGTGGTGATAATCTTTGAATTGGCCTGAAACCCACGCTGAGTGGTAATCATTTTAACAAACTCAGCCGCTAAATCAACGTTAGACATCTCCAAAGAGTTGGTAAAAATACTTCCTACACCGGAGCCAACAGTTCCGACAATCGCCGTCCCCGAAGCATCGGTCGCTTGATACATGTTATTACCCACCTTATTCAAGCCTAAAGGACTGGAAAATTTTGCCAGAGCAATCTTAGCCAGCTTACGCGGTTCACCGTTAGAATAATTGCCCAGAATATTGCCATCGTTATCAATACTCAAACTGACCAAGGTACCGGTAGCATAGCCATTTTGAGTTTGAGAAATAACATCAGACTCACTGGAATACTGAGTAGCATCAAAAATCATTGCAAAACTCTGAGTGGGTTCTGCTTCATTTACCCATGGCATTATCCCCTCTGTCGTGGAAACCGTCGGCTGTGGCACTACTAATTCAACGTCGGTGGGCAAAGGATACGGTTCAGTTTCCGTACTTGTTGTCTCATACAAGTCGCCGGCAGCGTCATAAGCACGATCAGTGACTTCACCAACATAAGTTATTGGTGGTCCAGCTGCGGCATCTATCTGTTTGACATTCACCAAACGTCCTCCGGTGTCGAAGGACAACACACTCCGACCAACCTCAACCCAATCGGGGATTGGAACCACGTCAGTTACTTCGGCTCCGGCTACAACCGAGTGTGATTCCCATTGCATAATCCCGGTCGGATTCGAATCGGGATCCAACTTATTAAAATAGGTGGTAACCAAGTGCTCGCGCCCCAGTGTATCAAAGATACGCACCGATGAAGCATAATTACTGGTAGCGGCAGGATCGGTAATATCGAAGGGGGAAACACCATCGCCTGCCGTACCAAGATAGGAATCGTTGGCATTGAGATTGGTAGCTAAGGTAATGGTGGTGGTAGGATTGGCTGGAGCAAAAGATCGACTGCCGATACTCATGTCGGTAACATCACCAGTTGTATCACCGCTATCGGTCAAATAATACCCCTGCACGGCATAGCCTTCAGGATTAACCAGTGTTCCGCTGTCATCAAAGCGAAATGCCCCCGCTCTGGTGTAGTTTACCGCCGCACTTCCCTGTTCGCTAACCATAAAAAATCCCGGCCCTTCAATAGCTAAATCGGTATTGGACTCGGTAGATTCAAAGGTCCCCTGACTAAAAATATTATCCACCGTTGACATGCCGACCCCGCGACCAACCTGTGAGTTACCACCGGAACCGGCAATTTCTGCCGACAACAGATCAGAAAAAACGGTGCGAGCTGACTTAAACCCAATAGTATTACTGTTGGCAATATTGTTACCCAGTACGGTTAATGCATTACCGTTGGCATTTAGACCACTTACACCACTGTACAGTGAACTTTGGATTCCCATAATTTTATCTCCTTTTATCTCCCCTGGGGCTGCCCCAGACTGTTGACACCCCACGCCCCCCTACACGGGGATCGGTTCGGTTAAGCAATAATTGCGCTATCAATGTTAGTAAACACGTTACCCTTGAGTTGTTCTTTATCGGACACAGTGACCACTCCTGCGGTTTCGCAGTAGATTCTTGCTAAATCCGACAGGCTGCTAGATCCCCCCTCTGACGCTTTCCACATCGACAAACCTGAAATCACCCGCAGTGGTCACCAACATATCGCCACCATCAATTAGATCTACACCAACAACTTCACCACAGATTAACGATGAGGCAACAACAGCATCATCACCGTTGTATGCTGCGACCCCCAAGGTATAGCTCCCATCGGGCAACGGCTGACCATTCTCGTCCATACCATCCCACTCAATAAAGTGCTGACCCGCCGATAGATCAGGGATAGATATTGTGGCGACAGTACTCCCTGTAGCATTGCGAATATACAGGCTACCCTGATCGGCTGCGCCCTCAAGATCGTAACCCAACTTCATCGCCGAACCATTAAATTTGAATTCTGACGCACTGGTAACAACCTCGTTGCCGATCATCGACAATGCCGACATGCGCTGCACCTCACCACTGGTACTAGCCATACCCTCGAGATTGGTGTTCGCATTTATCAGTTGCTCAAGCGAACTGTACTGTGCCAGCTGAGCGGTAAATTCCGTTGCATCCTGCGGATCCATCGGATCCTGATTCTTTAATTGTTCGACCATCAACATCAAAAATTCATCTTTACCTAAATCATTAGATCCACCGGCAAGCGATGAGGTTAATGGCGTTGCTGAATCAGATGAAACAGTTGAGATATCAGACATATCAAATCTCCTTTACGACTACACTCGTACACTTAAACTACGACCACCACCCATTGCTGTAGTAACGGGAGCCTCGACATCCATGCCATCTGTAGCGGCATCATCAATAGTAGAAAAAGGATCAACATTCAGCTTGGCTGAGGATTCGCGTTGCTGCGAAAACTGCTGCTCGTTACGTTCACCGGAATCGACGTCCACTTGAAAATCCTCTACTGTAACGCCCTGTTCCTGCAATGCATTGCGCAAACGAGGGAAATGACGTTCCAACACCTCTTGAACCTGTTGACTTTGAGCCTGCAAATGAACCTTAAGTTGATCACCTTCCATAACCACGCGCAACTGCAGTTCCCCCAACTCTTCGGGATGAAGTTTTACCGTAACGCTACTGCTATCGCCACGGGCATGCAAAGTTAAGTGATCTATAGTTTGCTGAACGACCTTACTCTCCGGCATGGTCGAACCATCCCTAAGAACCATTACCGGTTCGGCATTATGGGCAAGCCCGGGTTTTGTATCAATTTGCGCCGAAAACGTAGCAGGTTCAGCAACAACCTCAGCACCGTTGAGCACTTGTGACTGGAAAGGCAGAACACCTTCAGCTTTGCCAGCGTCTGCCGCCACAGTCAACATCGGAGCACTTACATCCAGGGTTAATTCTGGAATATTGACAGCGTTTGTTCCTTTACCAAAGGAAACAACCTGTTCAGTTTTCGCCATCATCGCCTCATCTGCGCCCTGACGCTGGCGCAATGAATCAACGATCGTCGGTTTATTCAGCAATCCGGCAAAGCGGGGATCAGTAATCACTTCCGCCCTCGCCCTACCACTAACAACCTTTAGCTCCAACGCCTCGGTGTCACCGTTGCTATTGTTTTGCTCTAGCACCTTTTTCAGCATAGGAATGTTAAGCTCCGGCAAGCCTTGATCTGCCGCTACCACAGCCACCTGTTGTGGCGTAGCTACTACGCCTGCAGTGTTGACATCTGCAACGGTTTTCGCAGCCACAGCTTGCGTTGCCACAGCTTGCGTTGCCACAGCTTGCGTTGCCACAGCTTGCGTTGCCACAGCTTGCTTGGCACTACGTATCGCTTGAGGGTTCACCTCCTTGTTATCCAATGCCGGAATCG
>JAYEOA010000098.1:0-1898 GCA_034722515.1 Thermodesulfobacteriota bacterium
CTGCTAAAAGAAAAGCACGAGGATATAAAAAGAAACATTTTAAAACAATCTCGTATTTACTGACAGGAAAATTAGATCTATCTCAGGTAAATGTCAATTGCTTACCCATATGAAATTCAAAAGAACCTTCTCTTCGGGATTGATGAAATTATCCAATTCCATTTTCCCTTCTTCATTGTCGCCCGTGATTTGCATGACAAATTTACTGTTTTTTGCCATGAGATCGCTGTTTTCATTGGCAATGGCTGCCCTCATCCGTTGGGCGTGGTTGATGTCTACACAGAAAATAATGGTTTTATCAAAGCGATTGGTTTTTTAAGGAGTTCAGTCACCTTTCTGGCAACTGTTTGTGTTCGTTCGTCGATTACCAGGTTTTTGTCAAAATCCTTACGATTATAAATACGATCATCTACCAATAAGCCTTGTTTGTCCGTTTTTCTTTGCTTAGGTCGCCAGCCTTCCAAATCAACATTTAAGCCTATTCGTAAGACTTTGTAGGGAGCCAGAAAACCGTCTTGTATGCCTTGCTTGAGTGAATAGGTGTAGATGGGATCGCCGAAGTATTCTGTACTGGAGATAGTTTCGGTTTCTTTTGGCGTGGCAGTTAAACCGATATGCGTTGCTGATGTGAAATAGCTTAGGATTTCACGCCATGCACTGTCCTCTTTAGCGCTGCCACGGTGACACTCATCTATAACAATTAAATCGAAGAAGTCAGGGCTAAATTCTCGATAGGCATCCTTGTCCTCATCGTAATTGGTTAAGCCTTGATAAAGGGCGAGATAAATCTCAAAAGATTTATCTATTTTCTTTTGTTTTATCACCGTCATTTTATCTTTGAAATGACGAAAATCACCGCGTTTGGTTTGATCTATCAAGGCATTTCTGTCTGCCAGAAATAAAATGCGCTTTTTTGTTTTGCTCTTCCATAAACGGTGAATAATCTGGAATGCGGTGTAGGTTTTACCCGTACCTGTTGCCATAGTAAGCAAGATTCGGTCTTGCCCTTTGGCGATGGCTTCAACGGTGCGATTGATGGCACAAGTTTGATAGTATCTCGGCGTTCTGCCCGATCCATCGAAAAAATAATCTTGAGTGGTTATGCGCTCTTGCTCTTCTGTGATAATTCCTTTGTATTTTTTATAGCGTTGCCAGAGGGTTTGAGGGGATGGGAATTCGTCCAGACTTAGCTCTCGTTCTATGTTGCCATCGGTGCAGATGCGGTCATGCTCATAAAAACCATCGCCATTACTGCTGTAAACTGATGGAATATCCAGAATTTCTGCATATCCTAATCCCTGCTGTATGCCTGCTTTAACTGAATGCTTGTTGTCTTTGGCTTCAATGATTGCAATGGGGATATTCGGTTTGTGATAAAGAATGTAGTCCGCTCGCTTGCGTTTTCCTCGACTGGTAAGGTTGCCTTTGACATAGATACGACCATCCGTGAAAGTAACTTCTTCTCTGATTTGGGTAAGCGGATTCCAGCCAGCCTTTTCCAAGGCTGGCTGGATATACTTTGTGCAGATGTCTCTTTCTGATAGATCTTTTTTAGATGACACGAATTACCACTTTTTCCTCATACTTGATGGCGTCGCAAAAACTCACCAACTGCTGCGCCATTACAAAACAGTCGTAATCGTCTCGCTGCTTCGATGTACGTATTAGACGTTGCATGCAACGTCTCTACAGAGACAATCACGCGCCTTGCATTTGGCGCTTTTTGCTTAGCCATCTGATTTTTTACTTTCTGCGAAAGCATTATACTTGGGGCTGCCCCGGTGGTTGGTTTGCAAATATAACAGTAAATACTCAGCAAAAAGTGTAGGGCAAATTACCCTTTTCCGGCACTACCGAGTACCGCCTCATTTTTGTGCTTCATCAACGCTACCAACTCA
>JAYEOA010000099.1:0-9741 GCA_034722515.1 Thermodesulfobacteriota bacterium
TAATTTTTCTCCTAAAAGAACTAGACATGCATCAGCAAAGTCCATAGGTAAATCTGAGTATTTAATTGTAAGTTCTTTTATTCTTGCAAAGTCATCTGATGTTACGTTTTCGATAGTCACAGCTCCTGCATTTATCCAAGTTAAAAAGTCTGTTTGAGCATCTCGACTAAAATCAAGTAAATGTAGTGTTTCAGTAATAGAAGCTATTGTTGTTATTAATTCACTTTTATTTTTTTTAATAAAACCTATTGAAGCTAAATGATATTTATCACTTCTATCAAAGAGCGCAATTAACAGACCTGAATCAATTAAGATTTTCCTCATAGTTTCGCTCTTATTTTTTCTTTAGCAATAACTTTCCTATCTCTAGATAAATTATCCTGACCACTTTCATATTTACCAAACAGCTTACTTCCAAGTTCCCATGGAGATGGCTGTTCAAAATTTTCAATAAATGCGGTAATACTTTTGCGTATTAACTCTGATTTTGTTACGCCCATTTGATGTGCAATAGTGTTAATATTTTTTTCTAATTCTGAATCTAGTCGAAGAGTAATCATGTTTTTCTCCAAAGCTGCTCGTATTCGTATTACTAACTGTAATACAGGAATCTAAAATGTCAACCTTAGAAATATTACTATCGGGGGAGGGGGACGGTGTGAAAGCGCCGGTAAAAGCTGGTAAATAGCTTAATGGTTCCCCCTTTTTCCAGTGCCGATTCTGGGGTGTAGAGCATCTAAAAATGGGCAAAAACACTGCCTACTCAACAATAGTGACATGGTAATCGCCAAATAAACTCATTTCTGTCGATCTCTCCTCTTAAGTTGATATGTTGTAATACGTCGGGTGGTGTGTTGCTTGGAGACAACTCTCCACTATAAAAAAGTGGGAATCTCTCCCGTTTGAATAGCATCGAATGAACAGGCATTGTATAGAGTTGAAATAATAAATCTGTGACCAAAGTCACAAAAATCTTTGCATTGCAATTTTTATAAAAATTCTGTAAAAAGTGCCTCTGGTCACTACTTACTAACAGCGCCATAGGTATGATGCGTTGAAATTGAAAATCATAATATTTAACAACAGGAGAAAAGAACGATGAGAACGTTTGTATTGATGATGACCGTTTGCCTTGTTACCAGCTTAATGCTACTGCCACATGCTTTTGCCCGCGAGCTGTCTAATTATGAGCTACTGGAGCGCATTACCAAATTGGAAGATCAGTTGGCCGAACAATCCGACAAATCTACACCGGAGTCGTTGTTAGGCTCCTGGGCCGAGCGTATCACCCTAAGCGGTCTGATCGAGGCTGAGGCCGGTTATGAAAAAATTGATTTTGATGATCCGGCACAAGACGATGACGATTCCAGCGATATCACCTTGGCCACGGTGGAACTAGGCGTTGATGTAGCGATTACCAAGTATGTCGGCGGTAGCGTATTATTACTGTGGGAAGAAGGTGAAGGAAAAGTAGATGTGGACGAAGCCTTTATCCTCCTCGATGGCGAGGATGATCTACCCATGTTCTTACGTGCGGGTAAAATCTATCTTCCCTTTGGCGATTTTTCATCCAATATGATTTCAGATCCCTTAACCCTTGAATTGGGTGAAATCAGTGAAAGCGCCTTGGAAATAGGCTTTGAAGATGCCGGATTTTACGGCTCGGTGTATATTTTCAATGGCGACATTGATGAAGAGGGCAAAGACAGCCACATCGACAACTTTGGTGCCAAGCTCGGTTATACCTTAGAGCAGAACGATTTTACCATGGATGCCGGTGTGTGCTACATCAACAACCTGATAGATTCTGATGGTTGGGGCGATACTTTTGAAGAGATGGTCGCTGACGCCGGGGATAATGGCGACACGCTGGAGTTGCGTGACTATGTAGATGGCTTTGGTGCTCACATTGTCATCGGTGTTGCCGGTTTTACCCTGATTGGCGAGTACGTAGGGGCTATGGATGACCCTGAGTACTTGGTTAACGGCGTTAAAACAACAGGCGACGCGATTTCGACCTGGAACACCGAGGTGGGCTACACCTTTGAGGCCGCAGGCAAAGAAATCACCGTCGGCCTTGCTTACCAGGGCTCAGACGATGCCGCAGAGTTCCTACCCGAAAGCCGCTACCTCGGCGTTGTCAGCAGCGGCATTATGGAATACACCACCTTGTCGTTGGAATATTTGCACGATAAGTATGAAAATGATGATGAGGTCGATGTAATCACCGCCCAGCTGGCCATCGAGTTTTAAGGGTAGCGACACCATTGGTATCCAATAAATTTCATACAGATAATCCCGAAAAGCGGCTGCTTTTCGGGATTATTTTTTACGAATCAACATCCATACCACAACAATTGACACAACATGCAGTGCCAACGACATTAGACACACGATATATTGTACTCTCTCTATTTCACCAGCCTATTGGTATCATTGAAATGCTTGAGCCCTACTTGAAACAAGTTTATACTGCCGTAGGAAGGAGGGCAATTTACGATAATGTTCATTTTGCCAGACAAACTGCGCCTCTTTGCAATTTAGATATCGGTGATTTTGAAATAGTTATTGCATGCCATGAGATTCAGACAAGAAGCAGCAGCAGACAAGCAGTAATATCACTGCTGTTATATAAAAAGACCTATAGGTGTTTATCACCTATCAGGAATCTCCTCCCCCTCTTCACTAACATAACTAAATCCGTAATTTCACCAGACACAATCCTTCACCACTACTTCGGGCAACAAAGAGGAAACGGGAATATCCTGTATTTGATCGAAGTCAAAAAAACACACTAACTGCTTAGCATCTCTCAAGTTGGGCAAGCGAAAAAACCGTAAATAATAATATACAAGAATAGACGGCAATGCGTCCTTTTTCTTTAACCATTGCAAACCATCAAAATACATGAATTGCGCTAGCTTTGAATGACAGAAACACACTGCCCACCCCAGTCGGCTGTTGTATCCCCATCTCTACCAGCGCCCCTTTAGTCACCACTGCCTGAAAATTGACACCATCAATGTTGAGATGAATTTCGTAGTAAAATCCATGAGAAAATAGCTGAATAATTTCACCTTTAAAGCAATTGCCCGTGCTGCAATGCAAACGTTGGCTACTGATAACAATATCCTCGGGACGAATGGCAATATGGTGTTCACCAACATAGTCACTGCACCCTATATCGATAGCGAGATTACCAATGGTTGCAATCTCCCCGGCAATCTGCACCACAAAGAGATTTTTCATGCCGACAAAATCGGCAACCATAATTGATTGCGGTCGCTGAAATATATCCTCCAAGGTGCCAACTTGTTCGATTCGCCCCCCGTTCATAACGCCGCCACGCCCTCCCAGCGCCAGTGCTTCGGAAAAATCGTGCGTAACCATCAATATTGTTGCCTTGGTCTGCCGGTGGATCTGTTTGAGAACCAAGCGAAATTCTTCCCGCAAGCGCGGATCGAGGGCAGAAAGGGGTTCATCCAGAAGCAAAACCTGCGGATTAACCACCAGTGCACGTGCCATGGCGACCCGTTGCTGCTCACCACCACTGAGGGTTTCGGGATAACGCTGCTCCAGTCCCTGTAAACTGAGCGAACATAGCAATTCTTGCACACGCTCCTCAGCACCAACTTGAGCACAGCAAAAAGTGAGTCCGTAACGGATATTTTGTACCACTGTAAGATGGGGGAAAAGGGCGTAGTCCTGATAGACGATGCTAATACCGCGCTGTTCCGGCGCCAGAGGGGTAATATTCTCACCTGCAATTATTATTCGCCCCTTTTTGGGTTTCACCAGCCCGGCAATAGTTTCGAGCAAAATGGTTTTACCCGCCCCGCTAGGTCCCATAACAATGAAGAATTCGTTGGCATCAACTTTAAGATTGATATTATCCAGCTTGAATTGTCCCAGCTCAATATAAAGGTTTTCTACAGAAATCATGATGTTTTACCGGCTCGGGTGATAACAATTCTCAACAACAGAAACAGCAACAGGCAGATAGCAATGAGCCACACCGCCACCGGTTGCGAATATTTAAGTCCATACGATTCAAAACGCTCGTAGATCATCACCGGGCGACATTGTACCACCGCAAGCTTCAACGACAACCTTAAAGATTCTAGGAGGCTGTCGGGCTTAGCAAGAATCTACTGCGAAATCATCTGATCAGCGCATATTCCCTCACATTTTCGACAAATAGGCTAGCTATTCGCCAAGTCCGACAGTCTCCTAGGCATATTTTCCAACAGCGATAGAATTTACTGGCGTTTTACGCTATTCTATATAGGAATCATTTTTATAATTATTCAGCATCTCTCAAGTTGGGAACCCATCACGCTGAATAGTTACCCGTTCTTTATAACAAAATTTCGGTAGGAAATACCCATGCTCAGTTTTGAACAAGCACGTCAAACAATTCTCGACAATATTACCCCTTTAGGCAGCGAACAGGTTTCCCTGCTGGATGGAGCTGATCGTATTTTAGCTCAAGACTTTTGCGCTACCCAGCCCATGCCGGCATGGGACAATTCGGCTATGGACGGCTTTGCCGTGCGTTATGAGGACTGCACTCCCGGCGCAGTATTGACCATCGCCGATTACATCCCTGCCGGTACTACCAGTGATCTCAGTGTTGCTGCCGGAACCGCTACCCGTATCATGACCGGCGCGGGAGTGCCAGCCGCTGCCAACGCCATCATCCCCTTTGAAGACACCGAGGAATGTGACAACACCATTAGAATCAGCCAGCCGGTGAGGCGTGGGGATCATATTCGTGTGCGCGGGGAAGATATTGCCCAAGGAGAACTCATTTTACACCAGGGCGACCGCTTACGCAGTGCTGAAATAGCCCTACTCGCCTCCTTTAACCAAACTCAGGTATCGGTCTATCGCCAGCCCAGCGTCGCTATAATCGCCACAGGTGACGAATTGGTAGAACCAGGGGCAATTCCAGCAGCAGGTCAAATCATCGATAGTAACAGTTTCGCTTTGGCAGCAGATTTAAAAAAAATAGGGGTCAAGCCACTACTCCTAGGCATTGCCAGCGATACCTTGAAAAGCCATCGGGCAAAACTTGAATTAGGTCTAACAGCCGATGCAATCATCACCTCCGCCGGCATCTCCGCCGGTGACTGCGATCTGGTACGCGAAGTATTGGATCTGCTGGGGGTTAAACCGGTATTCTGGAAGGTTAACATCAAACCGGGACGCCCAACCGCCTTTGCCCTCAATGGCAACAAACCGGTATTTTCCCTACCCGGCAATCCAGTTTCAACCATGCTAACATTTGAGGAACTGGTCAAGCCAGCACTGCTAAAAATGATGGGACACCGGGTGGTTATTCAACCGACATTCAAAGCCATCATAACTAAGGATGCCAAGCGTCGCAGCGACCGCACCCGCTTTTTGCGGGTGCAAGTAACGGGCGAGCCGCACAACTACCAAGTTTGCTCCGCCGGCAATCAGGAAACAGGCATCCTCAAAACCATGATCAAAGCCAACGGTCTCGCCATCCTTGCGCCGGGATTAGATTGCGTAAAAGCTGGAACTACAGTAAATGTTCACTGGATCGGCGATCCGCCTTGTCATCGAGATTAAACTACTGCGGTAATTACTCAGCATGATGAGCAAGGAAATCCAGTTCATCCGCAGAATTTACCCATAAACCCTGCGGAAGAGCCTATATTCTCTGCGAACGTTAAATAATCGGCCTGTTTCTCTTTGATATACAACATGAAGTCTTGCACATTTAATAGCCATTCTTGTTGTTTCTTTCCATAGCTACTGAAAATCATATCTGGAACAACCAGCTGTAGAGACTGTGCTTGCATCTCTTCCGTTTGATTATTGCTAATTCCTGGTTCCAGTGTCAGGAGGTGCTTTTGTGGAATTTTATCTGCTTCGGCAAGAACCTGTCGCCAACGATCCTTGCAGGATGTTTTTACCCCTAGCATGGTAAGCAGCGTTTGAGGAAAATCACTCCTATGGTAAGCCTGTTGTCCTGGGAAAAGGAAATCAGGTTTTGAACTGTTTTCAGTTTTTGCACCACGTTCAAATTGCAAATTGTTATCTATAAGAATTTGCTCAAGGTGATTTTCCAAGGAATGTCCAGCTCTTGATTTCCTGCGATTATGAACGCTAAGAGAGAACGAAATAAAACTATCAACATCGTCGAAACCCGTCTGAAGACGTTGTGCAACGATATATCGTTCAAGACATCTGAAAAGCTTTTCTTCATGATTCAGCCATTCAATTAAGGTGGCATCTGGGGCATCAATAGGGCCAACTTTTTCACATGTTTTACGAGCAAAGGCTGAAAAAACCTTGGTTTTAGGAAATGAACCTCCATATTGTTCAAGCATCAATTCCAGATATTGATCATCTGTGTCGACAATATCTACACCTAAATGTTCCAGTATCGTTTGCTCTACAAATCCGATATTAGAGTCTTCAACTTCTTTAAATAATGTTTCTTTGCTAGGCGGAGAAAGATCGAAAAGCCAAAGTAGCTGGTTTTCTGATGTGCTGCCAGCTTTGGCAATCAAGACTAAAAGATCACCAGAACGTTTTTTACCGAAGAGAATCAGATCATTTTCTGAAGCAAGTTCGGTAACTATATTGGAGGAAAAATAAAGACGGTATTCTGTTCGTGTAGGATGCCGTTCTCTTGCATCGTACCATGTCAGAAAACCTTCTGATCTCTCTGCTGCATCTGCTTCATCGTCAAGATAGATAAAATCAGTGTTGGCAGTTAACCTGCACGAGCCAAGTAAATTTTTCAGCGCAGTTACGCCATTGAATTCGTGTTGATTCGAATTTTCTGGATGTGCTTCTACTGCACTGAGATATTTTGTTGCAACCCCCTCGAAATATTCTGAAAGCGCCCTTTTTTTCATTTTGACAACATACTCCCACCAATATATTTTATTCCCTTGAGATCGCTCTTTATCACTACGTGTTTTTTATCTACAATGTCAATCATGGATCACAGTGTTTTGCTGTTCATGAATTCTGGTTTTCAGTGCTAGAATATGTGGTTTCATAATTCGGGCAATTTCTTCGATCAAAGTCGTAACAACACAATTGCCGAATTGCTTGTAGGCTCTGGTGTCAGAAACTGGGATTTCAAAATTGTCATCAAATCCCATCAATCTCGCACATTCTCTTGGCGTTAACCTTCTCGGATTGTTGTTTTCTCCTCTGGAAACTAGTATTTCAGATCCGTCTTTATAATATCTTGCCGAGAGAGTTCTGGAGATGTCTTCAGACCCAACCAGTCCAAAACCAAAGCCATTCCCCTTTTCCCGATGTTTTTTTGCGTACGCTTGAAGGTAGTTCCATAGTCTATCGCTAAGTATGTACTTTGGGTTTACAATTGATTCCGAATTTATTGTGTACTGTTTTTCAGGTTGTTCCTGTCCATTTTCTGAGTGCAAAATGTCTTTCATCTTTTTGTTGTCAGATGAAGGAAGCTGCAAATCGTCCCATGTGAAATTTGTGTCCCCATCAAAACCAACAATAAAAATTCGTTCCCTATGTTGAGGAACAATACCCTTGGCATCAATAACTTTGTAAAAAATTTTATAGCCCAAGACATCTTCTAGTGTTTCTTTAATGATTTTGAAGGTTTTTCCTTTATCGTGACTGTGCAGATTTTTGACATTTTCCAATAGAAATGCAGGTGGCCTTCGAACTCGTATAATATCTGCTACATTAAAAAAAAGATTACCTTGCTCTTGGCAGGCAAATCCATGTTCTCTGCCAAGGGAGTTTTTTTTGGACACACCAGCTATCGAGAAAGGTTGACATGGGAATCCCGCTAGCAATACATCATGCTTTGGTACAAATCTTCTTATTTCATCATCGCTATGCGTGACAGAGGTAATATCGCATATGAAGGTATGGTTAGGTTCAATAGGGAAATTGGCCTCATAAGTTTTTCTGGCATAACTGTCCCATTCACAAGTCATAAGACACTGTCCACTTTGAGTTTCAAAACCTCTTCTGATCCCACCTATGCCAGCAAACAAATCAATAAACGTAAAATCTCCCGTTACCGATGCCTTTGAATTGTAATAAAGAGAGAGCTGCTCAAGGGCTAAAAGATTTCCTTTTGGAACAGTTGTAAGTCCGTCTTCCCAGCGTTTAACTGTTCTTGGGTGAACGTCAAGGTGCGAGGCAATTTTTTCTCTGCCGTAGCGATTAATTGAAAGTTGAACCAGTTTTTTTGCACCATCTGCGAACATTTATGCACTCCAAGTAGGCGGGAATAATTTTGGACATTTTGTCCATTAATCTTCCCGTAGTCAAGGGTAAATACCTGACCATAGTGATGAATGATACCAAGACAAGACAATGAGATAGCAATTTACAAATCTACTGATTCCAAATAGTCGCCCTCCCCTGATTTCCAAGCCCTCTCCACTTCATTCATCGTTACATTAGTAAGCGATGTGCCCACCCAGCCTGTTATTAGGAAAACTTGGAGCAAAACTTCCAGCTCAGTTACAGAGCTTAACCCTTTTTCGACATAACTGCATTAATGACTTAAGTGATCGACCATCGGAATCAACTGCTGATAGTGATCGTAAGTCAATGAACTCTCCCAGTGTCCTGAAACCATGCCGACAATGACACCAATAGCATAGATTGAGAGTAGTAGTGCCGGGAATACCCAGCGTGGCAGCGGTTTCCGTTCTATAACTGTGCCCATGTTCAAACTACGTTGCGGACATACTTCAACACAGCTCAGGCAACCACTGCATTCGGCATTGCAAATACTGGTTTTGGTGTGGATCTGCAATTGTGCCGAACACAACCATGGTTGTGATGGAGATGTGAGTAAAGAAACGCAGCATTTTCACATCGCTCAGGAACCAATATGGTGACTGAACAAACGAGGCTATTGCATAGGCGGGCATGTCGATGAGGAGAATTTTAACAAAAAAGAACAACAGCAGATATTTTAAACCACGCACTGCAATAAAACTCAAAACAGTGACCGACAATTTCAAATCATCTATTTACATAATGCTTTCGCAAAAAAAATCAGGTAACTACTCAGCACCTCTCAAGTTGGGCACGTGATCCCCATATCAAGGGCAGACAAATGAAATATTGGAGCAATCACTCAAATTACTGCGTTAGGATAATCGATCAACGTCCCATCGCTGGCACGTAGCTGTGCCTGATCCCCCAATTTTTGCACATAATCGGGCGTTACGGGCACCTTGCCATGTCCACCGGGTAAATCGACAATATAGGTGGGCATCGCCAAGCCCGATAGCGGACCACGCAGCTCATCCATGATGGCTATACCGGTTTCTAACCGGGTACGAAAATGGGCAGTTCCGCGGGTTAAATCCATTTGATGTAAGTAATAAGGACGAATACGCAGACGATGCAGGGCATGAAACAGGCGATGCAGCACTGCAGCATCATCATTAACCCCGCGCAAGAGAACAGTTTGATTAACCAGCGGGATTCCGACACTAACCAATCGTGAACAGGCTTCAACCGTTGCTTCGCTCAGCTCGGCGGGATGATTGAAATGGGTTAAAAAATAGAGTGGCTGACGAAGTTGGTGGCGTTGCAATAACGCACATAACACCGGAGTGATCCGCTCGGGCAATACTACTGGTGCGCGGCTGCCGATGCGAATAACCTCAACATGATGAATACGCTGTAAGCGCTGCAGAACATCCTCCAGCATGCAGTCCGATATGGTCAGCGGATCGCCCC
>JAYEOA010000100.1:0-1853 GCA_034722515.1 Thermodesulfobacteriota bacterium
ATATAACAAGACACAAAAACAACTCACTTCAATAAAAGCCATGTATGGTTTTCCTCTGGTCAAAGATTTTCGCCAAAGGCTATCCCAAGAATAGAATGGGTGTTACCACTACTTTTGGAGAAGTTACGTTAAATCACACTAAGTTCAAGTTTGTGCTTAACTTTTTTCCATTCTGGGATTACCGAGTCGAGAAATTTATAGAATTCGGGATTGTGGTATTTCAAGTGGCAGAGTTCGTAGATTATAACATAATCGATACACTCTTTTGGAGTTAATATCTTTTGATGGTGCTGACAGCCTCAAAAATTATATTTTTTCATTGACAATCGGTATCTTCATATATATAACCATAAAGGTAATCAATCAACCCTACAACCTAAATAGGAGAATTAAAACGATGAAAAAATGGATTTGCACTGTTTGTGGTTATGTTCATGAAGGTGAAACTGCTCCAGATAGCTGCCCTCAATGTGGTGTTGGACCGGACAAATTTGAATTGCAAGATGATTCAGAGTTAGTATGGGCTGATGAGCACCGTATTGGCGTTGCCAAAGATGTTGACGCTGGAATAGTTTCAGATTTGCGTGCGCATTTTACCGGAGAATGTACCGAGATTGGTATGTATCTGGCCATGAGTCGTCAAGCTGATCGTGAAGGTTATCCTGAAGTTGCCGAAGCTTACAAGCGGATTGCATGGGAAGAAGCTGAGCATGCCAGCAAATTTGCCGAACTGCTCGGCGAAGTGGTTGCGGCAGACACCAAGACCAATCTTGAGCTGCGTGTTCAAGCTGAAAACGGTGCTTGTGCCGGCAAAAAGAAGATTGCTACCCGCGCCAAAGAACTTAATCTGGATGCAATTCACGATACTGTCCATGAGATGTGTAAAGATGAAGCTCGCCATGGTCAGGTGTTTGCAGGGCTATTGAAACGCTATTTTGCCTAACTATTATTCGATATAAAAAATATCAAAGACGCTGTTCCTCCGAGAATAGCGTCTTTTTTTGTCAACCTATTTTTTTCTTTCTGCGAAAGCATCATAAGTGGTTATGAATTCACTCTATTCTGACACAGGGGGAGACTGGATATCTGAGATCGATGAAAGATGTTTATATATTTGCGTTTTGACCATAGGTGAAATTCACAAGGGAATTGAGAAATTACCTATACATAAACATAAACAAAAAAAAACTACATAACTGGGTAACCTTTGACCTCAAAGAGCGATTTAACAACAAAACATTAGATATTGATATTCATGTCGCAACAACATGGGGGGCAATCCAAGCCCAATCAGAACTTGCCGGACAAACCCTACCCTCCATCGACGGTCTAATTGCGAGTACAGCAATTACACATAATCTTACGCTCGCAACACGAAACACTAAAGACATGAAGGCAAGCGGCGTTGCACTTATTAACCCATGGGAACCAACGGAGAATGAATTGACAAAAACAAAATAATAGATCCCGGTGGATTTAACCACCGGTGACAAATATCAGAAAACATATCAGTCCTGAAAGGACGATGTAGGCTTTCGGCGCAATTAAAGCAATCGCAACAAAGAAACAAAGTGCCTGTCCTATAGTTCTCTTAAGATCGCTTTGCCCTTCTTTTAAACCATCAATTTGGCGCTGTAAAGAATCAAAACTGCGCTCAAAGTACTGGGATGTCGGGATAAACTTAGCCACAAGTACTTCCATATTTTTTTCATTGATTAAGATGTCGTTATTTTCATTCATGTCGATAATAGTGTCCTAGCTAGTTTTGACAACCTAGCAGTTTAAAGATGCAAATTTAGCCAGATTATCTTTCTGCTTCACGTTCATTTAGCAACTATGACAGTGCACTACCT
>JAYEOA010000101.1:0-1843 GCA_034722515.1 Thermodesulfobacteriota bacterium
CAGCGCAAGAACATTCCGGTGGTTCTTTCGCGCGAGGAAGTTGATCGTGTTTTTATGTATCTTGAACCACCTTATGATCTGGTTGTTCATCTGTTGTATGGCTGTGGGTTGCGCTTATTTGAATGTATGAAATTACGGGTGCAGGATTTCAATTTTTCAACCGGATTGCTGACAGTACACAATGGCAAAGGTAAGAAGGATCGCAGTGTGCCGCTACCTATCGTGCTGTTTGAGCGTATGAAGGATCAAATCGAACAGGTGGCGGCGGAGCAGATTAAAGATTGCGAGTCTGGCTATGCTGGTGTGTTTTTGGAGGGACGACTAGGTGGTAAATACCAGAACGCAGCCAAGGAGCTACCGTGGCAGTGGTTCTTTCCGGCGCGTACCTTAACGTTTGTAGCAGAAGCCGGGGAGCACCGTCGCTACCATCTACACGATAGCCACGTACAAAAGGCGATCAGAAAAGCGGCAGCCAAAGCGGTTATTCCCAAACGGGTTACCGCTCATACCTTTCGCCACAGTTATGCCAGCCACTTGTTGGCTGCTAATTACGATATTCGCGCCATTCAACAATTATTGGGGCACAGTAATTTGCAGACAACGATGATTTATACCCATACGGTGCCAGACACAACCAACAAGGTGGGCAAAAGTCCTTTGGATTTTTAGGTCAACCATGTCACTTAGCGAAACGTAGTTGCCTAATTGCTTCAGTGCCGTTGAGGCGAGGATTGAGCGGAGCTTATTTGCAATAGTGTCATTTATTTGATGTGGATCAATTACTTGTCCGAATCTCTGCGGCATAGTGACGAAAAAACAGGAGGAACACTATGAAAACACACTATGCAACTATGACCATAAAAGAGATTGTTGAACAATGGCCCGAAACCCTGGATCTGTTTGTGGCTAACGGTTTTGAGAAATTCAAAGATCAAAAAGTACTGGAAAATGTCGGACGTTTTTTAAAGCTGGAATCGGCATTGACCAACAAAGGGTATGCGGTTGATACCTTTATTGGGTTGCTGGATGATAAAATCAATGAAAATAACGATCAGGTGGATATCACCTTGGTCGAGAAAAAGGATGACGACTTTGATGTTGATGTCGCCGGGTTGTTGCCATGTCCGGTGCGTGTTCCGTTGCTGGAAGCCTTTGACACCTTTACTGCCGATTATCAGCAGCGCAGTGGTGTTAAAACGCGCAGCCGTTTAGAGGCGGCGTCTATGGGCGCGGATTGGATGGCAAAAAATATCAATAGCTTGACCAGTGCCGAACAACTGCCCGATCTGTTTATGTCTGCCGGTTTTGATACCTTTTTTGATCCCAACGGGATTGGTAAATATCAACAGCAGGGTGCTTTTGAGGCGGTGCCCATCAGTGGTGATTCGGATGCCGTGAATAGTGATTTCGCCGGTCTGGATATGGTCGATCCCCAGCATTCATATTCGATTATTTCGGTGGTTCCGGCGGTGTTTATGGTCGATAAATTGGAACTGGGTGATCTGCCCATCCCGCGTACCTGGGCTGATTTGCTCAAGCCGATCTATGCGCAAAAGGTGGCCTTGCCCGTTGGAGACTTCGACCTGTTTAATGCCATTTTACTCAATATTCACAAAGAGTTTGGTGACGCCGGGGTGAAGAGATTGGGTCGTTCGATGCTGCGCTCCATGAATCCGGCGCAGATGGTGAAGGGTGCCGGGCGTGTTCAGGCGCAAAAGCCGATGATCACCATTATGCCCTATTTCTTTACCCGCATGGCCAAAGCGTTTAAATCGGTGGAAATTGTCTGGCCGCAGGATGGTGCCATCATCAGCCCGATCTTTCTGCTGACAAAGCGGGACAG
>JAYEOA010000102.1:0-9459 GCA_034722515.1 Thermodesulfobacteriota bacterium
TTATGTGTTTTTGCGAGGGCATCATAACTGCCATAGCCGATCCTAAAACAAAAAAACGTCCAATCGGCATACGCCGACAGACGGTCATCAACTCGCTAATTCTCCCCTCGAAAATCCACATCTCACCCCTCCAGATCAATATATATTGTAACACTAATAAATATAGGCTGTTTCGGCGGAGGGACTTAACGGGACGTAATTTACATATTCACAACCTCCTCAATCTGCAAAAAAACAGCCCAGTAGTTTGCACATGGTTTCAACATGCACGCGTTGTTAGATGGTCGGTTTTTCCATCGGGATAATAAAAGCACCAATGGTTAAAACTTGTAGCTTGATTTATTGAATGCTGCCAGGGTTGGCAACCTGACGTAAGACCTTGATGCAGTAGCTATTTAAGCTGTCACCAGCTTGCATTGCTCTGATTGCGAGAACTTGGTGTAGCTCGCTCCCCGGACGAAGCTGAAACTTTCCGGAAAATTTTTTATTAGCTGTTGCTTGCGGTAATTTTTTACCGTCCTTATTGTAGATTTCTATCCATTCATCGAGTATCTGGCAAAGTTCATGATAGACGATCTCTTCCTTATCGCCATGACAGCAAGTGCCGATCCAGCCGGGAACCGATCCGATGTAACATTGATCTTCCTCAGACCACTCAACAAGCTTTAAGTAGTTATCACGCTGTTTCATTATTCAGACTCCTTGATTTTTTGATCAACAAGTTTTTCCTGATAGATTTGCGCACCAATACCCCGTATAACATCTATGTTAATGCCGGTTTGCCACCAGGGCCGATTACCAGTCCCGGTTTAGCTGCGCTGAGGGATACGGTCAATCCTGCAGAGGAATCATATCTATATTTTGTCGCCAGCGGCGTTGGCGGACATCATTTCTTCCGCACCCTGAAAGAGCATAATCGGGCAGTGCGTCGTTATCAGTTACGGCGCTAATCATACTTACCCCTCCGCCGCATTCTGGACTAGCAGCCTGTCGGGCTTGGCGAATCGTAACGAGAAATTGACTGGTCGAGGACAGATTTCCGAACATTTTAGAGCTAATAGTGAGCCTATTTGTCGAAAATGTGAGGGGATATGCACTGATCAGACGATTTCGCAGTAGATTCTTGCTAATTTCGTATATGAGACCGTAGGGGCTCGGCGTGTAGTGCCCCTACGGTTTTTGTGTAGAGACGTTGCATGCAACGGCTGATTGGTGCTCCTGTCCTGTTTGTCAGCAACGTCCCCTCCTGTGCTATGTTTGTCAGCAACGTCCCCTCCTGTGCTAGAGGTGATGCTTGAATATCATCATTCCTTAGAAAAGTGTTTTACATTTCTTGAAAAAAATCCAAAGACAGGCACTAGTGTCGACCACATCTGTTCCGGCTATTTGCGTTTTCATCACCGTTCACATGCAATTTTTTATAAAAAATCAGCAGATAGTATTTTGATTGTCCGCTTACTACATCAAAGCATGGATATTTCCCGACAGTTCAGGATGTAGCGCCTTTTTTATCTTATTTATCAACCTGATTAGCACTGATCTTGGGCTATCGGCAAAAAATTCGTCACTCCCGCGAAGCTAGATAGGGCGGGCATTGTCCGCCATCGAAAAAGGCGCTACATCAATAAGATGAGCGCCTTTTTATCTGCTATTTCAATTTCTAAAACTTAATTACCGGCCATCATTGCATCGATATCACCTTGCACATCACCGATAGCTTTGATATCGAAGTTTTCTACCAATACCTTGGCAACGTTGGGTGACAGGAACGCTGGCAGGGTGGGGCCGAGGCGAATCCCTTTTACGCCGAGGAACAGCAACGCCAACAACACGATAACCGCTTTCTGCTCGTACCAAGCAATATCGTACGAGATAGGCAGGTCGTTGATATCATCGAGACCAAACACCTCTTTTAATTGTAGGGCAATGTAGGCCAGAGAGTAGGAATCGTTACACTGACCGGCATCGAGGATACGTGGGATACCGCCGATATCGCCCAGATCGAGCTTATTGTAACGATACTTGGCACAACCAGCAGTTAGGATAATGGTGTCATCGGGCAGTGCCTCGGCAACGTCGGTGTAATAACTGCGTGTTTTATGGCGACCATCGCAACCAGCCATAACCACAAAACGCTTGATGGCGCCGCTCTTAACCGCTGCCACAACCTTGTCGGCCAACACCATCACCTGCGCATGAGCAAAACCACCGACGATCTCACCGGTTTCGATCTCCACTGGAGGAGCGCAGGTTTTAGCCTGAGCGATCACCGCTGAGAAATCTTTGCTGCCGCCCTCACTACGATCAGCGATATGAGTCACTCCGGGGAAACCGGTCATACCCGTTGTATAGATGCGATCCTTGTACGCATCCTTTACCGGCACAATACAGTTGGTGGTCATGATGATTGGACCATTGAATGAGGTAAATTCAGCCGCTTGTTGCCACCAGGCATTACCGTAATTGCCGACAAAGTGAGGGTATTTCTTGAATGCCGGATAATAATGGGCGGGCAACATTTCACTGTGGGTGTAGATATCAACACCCTTGCCTTCGCTCTGCTTGAGCAGCTCTTCCATATCCTTCAAATCGTGACCGGAGATCAGGATACCGGGTTTGTTAGCAACCCCGATATTGACCTTGGTGAGTTCGGGATTACCATAAGTGGCAGTATTGGCTTCATCGAGCAACGCCATACTGGCTACGCCAAACTCACCACACTTCATAACCATGCCAACCATTTCATCGACGCTCAAATCTTGTGTAGTCGATGTTAAGGCTTCAACCATAAAGAGGTAGATCTCATTTTTTTGATGCCCGAGTATCGCCGCATGATCAACATAGGCTGCCAGCCCCTTCAGCCCGACAATCAATAACTCACGCAGTGAGCGCACATCTTCATTCTTCTGCGACAAAATACCAACTTCAGCGCCCTTAGCAACAAAATCGGCATCACTACCGTTCCAGTTCACGCAATCACAAGCACAACTGCAACCCAACTCGGATTTCAATGCATCGCGCTTGGAGATGGCTTCGTTAATCAGGGCAATGATCCGCTCATCATCAAAATTGGCGTTGGTGATGGTAGCAAATAGCGCCTGCGCAACAAATAGACCAATGGCATCATCCATTTTACCTTGCGCCTTGGCATCCGTTGCCACCGCAGACAGTCCCTTTAAAACATAAACCAACAAATCCTGTAGGTTAGCGGTGCTTTCCTGCTTGCCACATACACCGACAACGGTACAGCCTGTGCCCTTAGCCGCTTCTTGACATTGATAACAGAACATACTCATGTTTGATCTCCCCTAATATTTGGTTAAATAATGCGTGCTACGCTTTTGTTTGACCGCACCTTGACAGAGATAAATATGAAAAAAATTGACCAAAATCAAATTTAACAGATTTAGTCATATTATCACGACAGCGAATGACTATTTTTTCATATCCTTTGCTGTGTTATGCTAGCCGACATTCAACACAGAACCACTTGAAGGGGGATACATGGATCAGGCTGAATTTTTAAAAAAACAACTTGAGTTTCGCAAACAACTGATGGATCGCATCAATGAGATCCATTCCGCCAAAAACCTAGTGGAAATTATGCAGCACATCGGCCAACGGATTCCCCAACTTTTTCAAGCCGAACGCATCACTATCTATCTCGCCGATACAAAAAATAATCAGTTGGTCTCCAAGGTACTCTCTGGAAATGAGTTGAAGAACATCACCGTCCCCATGGATCACAGCACCCTGACCGGTCACTGCGCCAAAACACGTCAGATCATCAACATAAAAAATGCTTATGACGAACACGAGCTACGCATGCTCCATAGTGACCTGAAGTTTAATCGCAATTGGGATGAACGCAGCGGCTACACCACCCGCCAAGTATTATGCGTACCAATGCAATTCCAGCAGATATTCATTGGTGTAATTCAAATACTCAACAAACGCGGCAACGAGGTCTTCAGCGCTCAAGATGTCGAATTTGCCACGGAACTTGCCACAGCATTAGGGATTGCCCTGTACAATAACCAGCGCATGACAAAGTTCTCCGGCACAAATCCACGCCCTAGCCGCTACCAGTATTTGCTCGAAAAAGAATTGATCACCGAAGAGCAAATTCAACAAGCCACACAAACAGCCCGCAAAGAGAAATCAAATCTGGATATGGCGCTGATCAATGAGTTGAAAATTGATCGTAATGATGTAGCTAAAGCGCTAGAGCACTATTTTGGCACCGATTTTATCCGCTATGACAATGCCATCGAAGCGCCACGACAACTGCTGGAGCGTTTAAAACCGGATATGTTACGCAACGATTTGTGGGTACCCATCCGTAACGAAAATGGCATCATACAAATTGCGATGGAAAATCCGCACGATTTGCAAAAACAGGGAATCATCTCTTTTTCCTTTCCCAGTCAGCGCAAAATCAGGTTTATAGCTGCCTTCGGCGACGAAATTCTACAACTCATCGATCTGTTTTACAATGAGGATACCCAAAACGAATTTTCCATGCAGGATATCCTCAGCAGCATCGAGAAAGACGATGAACCGGAGATTGAGCAAGAGACCAAGAAGGTATCCGAAGAGGATAGCGCTCTGGTAAAAATGGTCAATAAGGTCATCTGCGACGCCCACCGTGCCAATGCTTCTGATATCCATATCGAACCGTCGCCGGGAAAAAATGATGTACTGGTGCGCATCCGCGTTGATGGACGCTGCCAAATATACCAGCGCATCCCGTATAAATATAAATATGCCTTGACCTCAAGGATCAAGATCATGGCCGGGCTTGATATTGCTGAACGACGCAAACCTCAGGACGGCAAAATCACTTTTAAAAAATATGGACCGCTGGATATAGAACTGCGCGTTGCCACCGTGCCCACGGCTGGGGGTGTCGAAGATGTTGTGTTGCGCCTGTTGGCCTCTGGCGAACCGCTACCCTTTGAAAAGCTGGGACTGACCGAACGTAACTTTAACGTGGTTCTGGCCGCCATCAATAAACCATATGGTCTGGTGCTGTGTGTTGGTCCAACCGGTTCGGGTAAAACCACCAGCTTGCACAGTGCCATCGCCCAGATCAACACCCCGGAAACCAAAATATGGACCGCTGAAGATCCCATAGAGATCACCCAAAAAGGGTTACGCCAAGTACAGATGAACGCCAAAATCGGGCTAACTTTTGCCAGCGCCCTACGCTCGTTTTTGCGTGCCGACCCCGATGTGATTATGGTCGGCGAAATGCGTGATGAAGAAACCGCCGCCATCGGCATCGAATCGTCCCTTACCGGGCACTTGGTATTTTCTACCCTGCACACCAACTCAGCACCGGAAACCGTCACCAGATTATTAGATATGGGGATGGATCCATTCAGCTTTTCCGATGCCCTGCTGGTAATCATGGCACAACGGCTGGCTCGCCGCGCCTGCTCCAAATGTCGGCAACAGTACACCCCCTCGGCAAAGGAGATCGCTGAGCTAGCCGACGAATATGGCAAAGAACAATTTGCAGCCTTAAACCTTGATACAGAGTCGATACAATTTGTTAAGACCGTCGGCTGCGACAAATGCGGTTCAACAGGCTACAAAGGGCGTCTCGGTTTGCACGAAGTGCTAGATTGTAGCGATGAGATGAAATCGTTGATAAAGAAAAAAGCCGAGGTCGCTGAAATTCGCGCCCTGGCCATTGAGCAGGGGATGACCACCTTGAAACAGGATGGCATTTTAAAAATGCTACAGGGGCAAACAGACCTTCAGGAGGTGCGACGGGTGTGCATCAAATAACACCGCGCTGTGCATCACATGCAAAAAAACAACCATGCTGGAGAACAAGATATGGAACTCGATCTGGACAAACTTAAGAACCTGATAAACAACCGAGCTAAGGACATTGAACAGGTCGTTGCCGGCAGTGGTTATCTGCCAAAAACAGTTATCGGAGTCGGCACTTTTTTACTCGACAACGACGGCAACATCGACCTGCTCACCGCCAAACAGCAGGTAACTTTTGAACGCTTTATCAAACCACTACTATAAAGGGAACTGCTCAGCACCTTTCAAGTTGAGCGCACTGAATAAATACCACCAAGTTAGAGCTTCAAACCAGCCTCACCGGCAGACAACTGCTCGCGTAGCGCATTGACATCGGCATTGTCCAAATATTCCTCTAAACCCATCACCCGATCAATCACCCCACCCGGCGTCAATTCGATAATACGACTCGCCAGAGTGGAAACAAACTTTTGGTCATGGGAAGTAAACAAAATCACTTCGGAGAACTGGATCAGGCTGTTATTCAGCGCAGTGATCGATTCAAGGTCGAGGTGATTGGTGGGTTCATCGAACAACAGTACGTTAGCGCTGGAAAGCATCATGCGCGACAACATACAACGCACTTTTTCGCCACCACTGAGGACACTGGTCATCTTGGTAGCTTCGTCACCGGAGAACAACATGCGCCCGAGAAAACCACGGGCAAAGCTTTCCCCTTCGTGAGGTGGGTATTGACACAACCACTGGATCAGATTCATATCCTTTTCGAAATAACTGCTATTCTCTTTAGGGAAGTAGGAACTGGTGATGGTCACACCCCAACGGAAGCTGCCACTGTCGGGATCCAGCTCACCGGCAAGAATTTGAAATAACGTGGTTTTGGCAACACTGTTACCGCCGACAAGGGCTATTTTATCCCCTTTATTGACGATAAAACTGACATTATTTAGTACCTTGACGCCATCAATGGTTTTGCATAACCCTTCCACTTCAAGGATGATATCACCGCAAGCACGTTCGGGCTTAAACACCACAAAGGGGTATTTACGCGATGATACGGGCAGTTCTTCGATGTCCAACTTATCCAGCATCTTTTTACGCGAGGTGGCCTGCTTGGCCTTGGAAGCATTGGAGCTAAAACGGGCGATAAAGTCTTTCAGCTCGTTGGCTTTATCGGTCGCTTTTTTATTGGCGTCCTGTTTTTGCTTCAACACTAGCTGACTGGCCTCATACCAAAAATCGTAGTTACCGACATAGGTGCGGATAGTGCTGAAATCAATATCGGCGATATGGGTACAAGCGTGATTGAGGAAATGGCGGTCGTGAGATACTACAATGACAGTATTTTGGAAACGACCGAGAAATTGTTCGAGCCATTGTATCGATTTGAGATCGAGGTGGTTGGTCGGCTCATCGAGCAACAACACATCGGGGTTGCCAAACAACGCCTGAGCCAGCAAGACACGCACTTTTTCACCCCCCTCCAACTCCTTCATCTTTTTCTGACGCAGTTCTTCGCCAATCCCCAAACCATTGAGCAATACCGCCGCTTCCGATTCAACTTCGTAGCCGTTCATCTCGGCAAACTCCGCTTCTAGTTCGCCAGAGCGCACACCATCCTCCTCGGTAAACTCAGCTTTAGCGTAAATCGCCTCACGCTCGGCCATAACGGTATACAACCGTTTATGACCCATGATGACAGTATTGAACACCGTCTCTTCATCAAAAGCAAATTGATCCTGACGCAACACAGCCAAACGCAACCCCTTGCCGATGGAGACATCGCCCTTATCCGGATCGATATCGCCCGCCAATATCTTGAGAAATGTGGATTTACCGGCACCGTTAGCACCGATAAGACCATAACAATTGCCGGGGGTAAACTTAATATTAACGTTTTTAAAGATAGTACGTTTGCCATAGGCAAGACAGATATTACTGGCGCTGATCATGGGCTGGTTTCCCTTTTTAACTGTGGTAAATAAGTGCAAAAATAATTGCGTAAATAATTGCAGACAACAAAAAGACCACAGAGTAATCTCCGTGGTCTTAGCAATCCTATACCATTTATTGTCGCTAGCTACAACGCTTTTTCATCAGATGGAAACCGATAAAAAACTCAGCCTTCCAACCAATTAGTCATTTGCTGACACTGTGCCGCCCAGTCACTACCAAGGCGCTGAGCAAGAAATGCAACAAACAAACTATCGAACAATTGTAATCCCTCTTCAAGAACATGCACCCTCTCATAAAAAATCGATTGCTGTTCATCCTCAATTTCAGCTCCTTTGTCGATTCGCACCGTAGGACATTTAAATGAGCCGAACTGAAACATCTCCCCCTTTAAGGTCAAGCGCCACTGATGTTCCAATTTCTCAAAATGGATAGTAGCCTCGACAATCTCCTTGCCTTGACGCAGCGCCGCACACACCTCAACAAAATTATCCTGCGGCCCGACAACCGTAACCTTTTGTGCCCCTTCGTTACCATTCCCCATCAGCAATAATCGATCATCAAGATAGGCAGTAAAACTTTCATTGGTGCTTGCCGGGCCAGCGCAACAAACGGCATAGGTGGAACTGCCATTAGTGGTGCGATACATCAGCCACTGCATAAACTCGCTGCCCAGCCACTGATTTTCCTGAATCTGCTCTATCACTGTACCTTCCCAAGCATGGGCAACTTTAGCTAATGCCTGACTCAGTGGCTGCGGCACCACTTGACGCGCCCGCTCCAACGGATACACACTGACCAGATGCAGCCCGGAAAAAGTCTTCTGAAATAGATCAATCAGATCATCCACGGCGCGAGTGCTGAGATTGGCAAAGGTCAGTCGCTGGGTACGCAAATTCCACAACACATCATACATGGTTGGCGTAGGTAATACTTTGACCAGCAAACGACTACGCACCATCTCCTTCAGCTCTTCGTTTTTATCTTTTGGCACCCGATGATAGGTGGGATTCTCGGCTAAAAAGCGACCCTGCTCACGTTGCATCTCCCCCTTAACCAGAGCAGCCGGTAAACGACGTTGATCGCGGCGCAGGGAAAAAGTAACATAGTCATCACGCCACCAACTACTCGGTTCGATAAAATCACTGCTTTGAAAATCATCCAACTCGACCCAGCCGATAGAAAGTTCTTCAGCTGAATTTTCGATAGATTGAAAGGGATGGCTGGTTAATTGTTCACCAACCCAAACGGCGAGATCTTGCTCAGGAAAGTCGCCAACCACATCAAACTGGCTGATGCTGACGGTATTGGAAAGTAAGCCCATGCGTAACGCTCCTGTTGGCTATAGAGTAAATAGATGCGAGGATACCCCGCCAAAATTGCAGAGGGTGAAGATACTCCTGTTTGCACCGATTGACAAAGGGAAAATTGACAAACTTTATATAAGAACAGGGAACGTCCCCTCCGTTTTTACTCCGTTTTTTTTCAACTTCATCAGTTCGAAATTCCCTGTTGAATTGAATATCATCAGTAACCTTGGCCTGAATCAGTTCAGGGCAATTACAAAACGGGACAGAGGTAAAATAGGGACACTCCCCATATTTATGCCTTGCACTTTGATCCATGCCTCTGTTCGTTCGAGTAAGAACAGGGGTGATATAGAATATCCCGCCTTACACGCCTTATCCCCCTTGCGAAGCAGGGGGGAATTAAAGGGGGGTC
>JAYEOA010000103.1:0-9459 GCA_034722515.1 Thermodesulfobacteriota bacterium
TGGTGGAGGCGGCGGGAATCGAACCCGCGTCCGAAAATTTTTCACGTAAGGCGTCTACATATATAGTCTGTGTTTTAAATTTAACTCGGTGTGGCCCCCACAGACAGGCTCTCACAACGAGCGATTCTATTTAAGTCTTATTGTTGAACCATAGACGTGAACAACAACCAGCCTACTAAATTGACGTCACTAGAAACCCGTAGGCACTGTGACCAGCGACGTAGCAGACTATGCTGCTAATGCGTACGAAACGTCAGTATCGGCGTTTGTATATAATGGGCTTTTTTACGGAGCCTGCCCACTCCGACATGCAACCTTAGCTTCCAATCCCCGTCGAAACCTTGACGCCCCCTTTCTCTTTTTTAAGTTTAGTCATTATACCACAAAGTGACTATAGATCAATATGCTTAGTCGGCACAGTTAACGATTATCTTTAATTATTTTTGCGATCTCACGATCCGCTTGTTTGCGCTTTAAACTTTCGCGTTTGTCGTGCAGTTTTTTACCACGACCAACACCTATTTCCAGCTTAACCAAACTGTTTTTAAAATAAATTTTTGTCGGCACCAGTGACAACCCTTTTTCATCTACCTTACGCGCCAACTTGTCAATCTCAATTTTGTGCAACAGCAGCTTACGCATTCGGGTGGGATCATGATTTTCGCGATTCCCCTGCTCGTAGGGACTGATGTTCATATTGTTGATGAACAACTCACCATTTTTGATGCGACAAAACGATTCCTTGATATTTACATTACCGAGTCGCAAAGACTTGACCTCGGTTCCAATCAGCATGATCCCTGCTTCATAAACCTCATCAATAAAGTATTCGTGATATGCTTTTTTATTGGTGGCGATAATTTTAATGCCCATAATCTACCATCATTCTTTGTCTAATTTGTTTTTTTATGACCATCATTAGTGGCGACAATTTCTTTAATTTTAGCTAATGATGTTTGCACCACAGCCTGACGACCAAAGCGTAGCACACCCATAGTCCCTACCATGAAGGCACAACCGATAAGCAAGGCCAATAACGCAGCGGGAACACCCACGGGTAACAAACTGGCGATAAAGTAACCGACTGCTAAGCCAAGTGCAAGCATGATAAACGACGTGACGTATAAAAATGATTGGGAATCGGCAATGCCAGCCCTAGTTTCCACCTCAACACGCACGCTATCACCAACTCTGGCATGAGGAATATTGTCGACGAACAGACGTCGTTTACCTTTGCCATTGGCGCCGGTGCCAGCAACACAACAACCTCCTGCGGCACCGCAACCAGAACACCCATCTTTTTGATCGCACTGTACCACGGCCAATCGTTTAGCACGCAATTCGATCACCACACCAATTTCTTCAATGGTGGTCTGCTGTTCGAGCAACTGCTTTATGTAACATTTCACCTTCTCCATCAGCATGCTTAACCTCCTGCGATAAAGCGTGACACTCCATCGACCACCACATGTTGTACCTCGTTACTGCGCCCAGATCGACACAAAAATGGATAGATTTGATTTAGCGAAGGTAATGAACCAGGCTGCACCACCTGAAAGGTTGCCGGAGCTCCAACGGCGAGTTGCCCTGAACTCACACCATTGTTACCACAATCACCATGCAGTGCCCTCGCTCCACCAAGGGTACACATGTGGAGCAATTGTTGCGGGCTGAGATCGCCATTAAACCAACCGAGGGCGAACTCCATCTCATCCCACAACGATAGCGAATCATTACTTGCCAAACTATCGGTGCCTAACGCTAACGGCACCCCGGCTCGCAGATACTGTGCAGCGGGTGCGACGCCAACATTTAACTGCGCATTCGAGCGTGGACACAACACCATACTACATCCGGCAGCAGCCACTTGAGTAATCTCTTGTTGATTAAGGTGGACACCATGCACCAGCAAAGTGTCGGCATGCAGACCTCCAACTTGTTCCAATAGTTGCAACGAACGTATATTACGCGGCGCTGGCACATGCTGTTGTAAACCAACAAACGGATACAATTGATCAGCAATCGGACCACTACTGGTGGCTAAAAACTCCACCTCATCGGGCGATTCGGCTATATGAATAGAGGTGCGAATAGGTTGACCACCGCTATAAGTATTACACTGGCGATAACACAGCTTAAGTAACTCGTAACTCAAGCTATAAAATGAATGGGGAGCCGCTCCAAAGTGAGCGTCAGGCCAGAGATCTATACTATCTTCAACCTGTTGTAGTTGTCGATTCGCCCGTATAGGATCTTGACCGATCACCTCGATAAAGCATCGCCCCAAAAGATGATGGGCGGCTTCAGCAGCCAGATCCGTTGTCGCCAAGATGTCACCCAACTGACCGGTGCCGGTGGCGAAAGCTTGTTGTAAACCGGTATGCCAAGCTTGACGATACTGTTCGATGTCGGTTCCTCGATCTATTTTCACTTGGATAAGACGTAAAATCCAATCTACAAAACCTGCGCCAGCGCCAAGATCAACATCCTTACCCGTTTTTTCCGCCCACGCTGTGTTCCATTGGAAATAATGACTGAGTTCGAGATGGGTATGAGCATTGACAAAGGCCGGCAACAAAATAGCATCGCCATAATCGTGGTGCTGGCATTGGGGATAACGGGTTTCGAGGGTGCTTGCTGCACCGACGGCAATGATACGGCCATTTTCAACGACAATAGCTCCCTGCTCCAGCGCCGGGCTGGAAACCGGCACCAGATAACGGCTGCGGTACAGCGTCATCATCCCTTACACGACCCTGAGATGGTCTGGAGTACATAATGGTTGTCGATGAGACGGGTTGTACCAAAGCGAACCGCCAGCAATATCACCGAGTGCTCATCAATTGTGGACACATCCTGTAACGTCTGATTATGGCAAATCTGAATATAATCGATGGACGCATCAACTTCCTGTTCAATCCGCTGCCGGGCTAGCTCAATCAATGCCGCCGCCGAGTTTTCGCCACCTGTGGCCGCAGCAATCACCTGACGGATTGCATCGATCAAAGATAAACCCTGCTGGCGCAGCTCCTTACTCAGGTTGGTATTGCGCGAGCTCATGGCCAGACCATCCTGTTCGCGCACAATGGGCATACCGACCACCTCAACAGGCATGTTCAGATCCCGCACCATCTGCTGAATAACCGCCAATTGCTGAAAATCCTTCATACCGAAAAATGCCTGATGGGGTTGGACAATATTGAACAATTTAGCCACCACCGTGGTTACACCATCAAAATGACCTGGTCGACTGGCACCACACAGGTTATCGGTTAAACCATCGATATGAATGGTGGTCGAATATCCTTTGGGGTACATTTGCTCCGCCGTCGGGGCAAAAATAAAATCAACACCGGCAGATTGCGCCAGTTCAGCATCACGGGTTAAATTGCGGGGATAGCTGTCAAAATCTTCCCCTTGGCCAAACTGGGTTGGATTAACGAAAATTGATAACACCAACAGATCGCACCGTTTCCGCCCCTGTGTCATCAACGATAAGTGACCTTCGTGTAAAAAACCCATAGTTGGCACAAAGGCGATGGTCTTACCTTGTTCACGAGCGACCAAAACCATATCATGCATCTCTTGAACAGTAGTGATTATCTCCACAACAAACCCCTCTAACGGAAACTGTGTTCGTCATCCGGGAACGAACCGGAACGAACCTCGTCAATATAACCCTTAATCGCTTCGCGAATCATCGGGGCGAGATCGGCGTACACTTTGACAAATTTAGGGGAATATTTTTCACATAAACCAAGAATATCGTGAATCACCAACACCTGACCGGAGCAGTGGATACCAGCGCCAATGCCAATGGTGGGAATCGATATAGCTTCGGTAATCTGTTTGGCAAGCTCGGTAGGAATCCCCTCCAATACCAAGACAAACACTCCGGCATCTTCCAGCGCTTTGGCGTCAGCCAATAGTTGCTGCGCCTGTTCATCCTGCCGCCCCTGAACACGATAGCCACCCATGCGATGAATCGATTGCGGGGTCAAACCAATATGACCGACAACGGGAATATCCATATTGATAATGGCACGTGCGGTATCAGCCATATTGACCCCACCTTCTAGCTTAATGGCATGAGCACCGGCATCCTTTATCAGGCGTCCGGCATTCAAGCAGGCATCGCGGATATCTATCTGATAGGATAAAAACGGCATATCAGCGATAACCAAGGCACCTTCGGTACCACGCATCACCGCTTTGGTGTGGTAGATGATCTCATCCATGGTTACCGGCAGGGTGTTGTCGTATCCGGCAACAACGCAACCAACCGAATCACCGACGAGGATCATGTCGATACCCTCTTGATCCATGAGGCGAGCAAACGGGTAATCGTAAGCCGTAAGTACGGTGATCTTATCCCCGTTGGCGTGCATATTTTGAATATCGAGAACGGTGGTCTGTTTTTTCATCGATGACACCTTGTTGTTTAAATACTTTATCGAAAAACAGGTGGGCTATTGATAGCACAGCCCACCTGTAGTTTATTGATCAACACAACACCAGCAACTGCTTTAAAACCACCATATAAGGGTGAAAGTTGACTGCCGGTTGATCATGGACTTGCTCGGATAAGCGCTTATAACGTTGATGATTTTGACGCTGCGCTGACAACATAGCATCAAAGTTACCGTCGTATTCGTTCAACACCTTTTGTACCAGCGTAAACAGGATGTGGTTAATGCGGGTAATAAGTAAATGTTGTGTCATCCGATCCCAACGATCACGCAAAGGCACTTGCTGAATCAGGCCGATGAGGCTATCAATATCGAATGTCGCTCGCACTTCGGACAACGTGAGAGCTACGGGATGCAACTCGCAATCTGATTGCTGAATTAACGCCACTAGCGGTAACAAATTATCCAATACCGGCAGCGACGCTAAGCGTAGTGCCACCTCCGGTGCTAAACCGAGCTGCTCCAGCTCTTCGCCTCTAGTTTTACACTGTTGCCAACGATCACCATCGAGGATGCTACTTAACAGCTTGGTCAAATCATTCAAGTACTGTTGCAGCGGCTCCACATGACACTGTTCTAACAATGCTTTATTGTAACTAAAGGCCCAATCACACATAGAGCCGATACACTGTTCAATTTCTAACAATAGGCTATACTGAACATCACTGGGAATCCAGTTGTCGAGAGCACAAATCTGCTGGCGCAACGTATCGGCATCAAGCACTTGAGAGAAGTGACCATGAGCTGCCGCTGCCTGGGGTAGCGTCACATCGTGACGTCGTGCCATACGGAAGCAAAATGCTGCCCCACCTTGATTCACCACATTATTGGTGATCATAGTGGCGATAATTTCACGCCGTAGTGGATGTTCTTTAAGCTGCTGTTCAAATTGGAGCTGAATCGGTTGTGGAAAGTAATGAGACAAAATCGCTTCGGCTCCATTGTCACCAGGGGCAGGATCATCTAACAAGCTTTGATATAGCTGCATTTTACTGTATGCCATCAATATCGCTAATTCCGGTCGCGTATAACCCTGTTTACGCATCAAAATCTCTTTGGTTGAGGGCAACACTTCGCTTTGGCGATTCAACAACCCGATCGCCACCAAGCGCGAAGAGAGATCGGAAAATAGTTCACGGTCGTGCTGATTACGCAATGTATCGAGACTAAGACACATACTTTGTTCATAATTGTTGACCAGCACTGCTTGACATACATCATCGCTTACAGCGCCAAATAATCTATCCCGCTCTTCGCCATCGGCAACCAGCTTGGTTTCCATCAAATACTGCATAAATATTTTAAGATTTACTTCATGGTCTGAGCAATCAACACCGGCTGAATTATCGATAGCATCGGTATTGATCCGCCCTCCTTGCATGGCATATTCGATCCGTGCCGGCTGAGTCATCCCCAAGTTACCACCCTCACCGACCACCTTAGCCTGTAATTGATTACCATTTATACGTAGGTTGTCATTAGCATGATCACCTACATCTTCATTCTTTTCGCTCGACGATTTAATATAGGTACCGATACCACCATTCCACAACAGATCAACCTCTGCCTTTAACAGCAATTGAATCAAAGTATCGGGGTCTAGGGTTTCGTGGCGTACACCCAACCAATCTCTTATTTGCGGCGACAGTGGAATCTCCTTGGCATCACGATCAAAAACACCGCCACCTTCAGAAATCAAACTCGCATCATAATCGTTCCACGATGAACGGGGCAAATCGAACAAACGTTGCCGTTCCGGAAAGCTGGCGGCCGGATCGGGATCGGGGTCTAGAAAAATATGGCGATGATTAAACGCTGCTTTAAGGCATATTTGTGGGGAAAGTAACATACCGTTACCAAACACGTCACCACTCATGTCGCCAATACCAACCACACTAAACGGTTGTGTTTGAATATCGATCCCCATCTCACGGAAATGGCGCTGCACACACACCCAGGCACCACGGGCGGTAATCCCGTGAACCTTGTGATCGTAACCACGCGAGCCACCGCTAGCAAAACCATCCCCCAACCAAAAATCATATTCTGCACTGATACCATTAGCCGTATCGGGGAGATGTGCGGTTCCTTTATCGGCAGCCACAACCAAATAAGGATCGAACTCATCATAATGAATAATATCTGCCGCCGGAACCAGTTGCCCGGCAAGGCGATTATCGGTCAGATCAAGAAGACCACGCATCAGGGTCTGATAGGCTCGTTTAGACAGAGCCAACCCCTGTTCACGATCTGTATATGGTTGCTTGACCACAAAACCACCCTTGGAACCAACAGGGACAATCAGTGCATTCTTAGTCATTTGGGTTTTCATTAAACCCAGGATTTCGGTACGGAAATCATCGGGACGATCTGACCAACGAATACCGCCACGGGCAACCATACCTCCGCGCAGATGTAGTCCTTCCATCGATGCATTATGGACATACACCTCATACAGGGGGCGCGGAACCGGCATTTCGTTAATGCCGATAGCGCTTATTTTAAAGGAAAAGAAGTAATCGTCACAATCCTTACGTTTAAAGAAGTTGCTACGTACCGTCGAATCGATCAGGTTGAAAACCGTTCGCAAAATTCGATCTTCATTGACATTATCCACCTCTTGCAGGGCTTCTATCAATTCCATCCGCGCCGGGAACAACGCCTGTTCTTCACGAACCATCGGATCAACCCAGCGCTCATCCGGTTTAAAACGGGCTTCAAAATAACTATATAGCGCCACAACCGAGCGAGGGTTGTTGATCAGTGCAAAGGCAACGGTTTTTTTGGTAAAGGGCGAACCAAGCTGAAAATAATAGTTGCGATATCCGCGAAAAACATCAATCTGTTGCCAATCCAACCCCGTTGCAACCAACAATCGATTGAGATAATCGTTTTCGACCAAACCACTGCGTAACGCCGCCAACGCATCAAGCAAATGCGATTTAATCCGCAACAAACTCTCATCACCCGGCAATTCGTTCAATACGCCAAAGCTCTTAATGAACAGATCCGTTCCATCAATATTCAGAGTAAAATCTACCTCATCAATAATGGTCAAATCGAGATTAACCAGCAATGGCATAAGCTCGTTCAAATAACTATGTTTAGTACTATAAAACTGTAATCGACATGATGATTTAGCCCCAGATACTGGCCCCCACATCTCCACCTGTTCCGTACCGGTAGACAATAATGCTTCTAGATGCAAAATGTCACTGGCACAAAAACGCGGATGAATCCGACTACGATAATTACTACAAAAAACATCATGATAACGATGCCATAGCTCCACTCCCCGCTCCGACCCATGTTCGCGCATCAACAACAGCCGCAGCTTCTGCTCCCAGCTTTGCATCACATTGGTCAAAGTACCACTTAAGACATCAAAGTCAGGTAATTGAACATCGTGCTTACGATCAATGTTGACTTGTAAAATGTAGTGATCACGGCTAAATTGCAACACTCGCGTGGTCAAATTATCAGCCTTAAAGTGACTGGACAAGTGACTTTCCAGTTTAGAAAAATCGGCATTAGGACTCAGATTACGCGGAATAATAATCAACAATGACAGGATGCCAAGCTCATTGTCGAGGGGAACCACACGGACATTGGCGTGATTAAAAACCAGCAACGACTTAATGATCTCATCTAGTTGATCAGCACTGAGGAAAAACAGTTCTGTTTTCGGAAACGTTGCGAGCAGCTCTTCGGCTTTACGATAATTATAGGTATACTCAGAGATATTCAGCCGTGCGAGCGCCTGACCGATTTTTTCCTTTAGTGCGCTAATTTTTAATGCCGAGCTATGCCGGGTAGCAGGAGAATACAAGCCAAAGATCACATGTTCGATAAAGCGGCTAGTGTCGCCCCCTTCCTGCGCATCCTGACGTAAATAGATGGCAGTACAGGGTTCATCGCGCCAAACCGAGCAAAAAGAATTGGTCTCATCTACCACTAAGCTACTCTTACGCAAGAGACAGGAGCGCATTTCAGCATTGCATTCTTCAATGCGCCGATACTTGAAACACAAACTACCATCGGGGTCATCACTTAAACCAAGAGATTCTGAATCAATGACCTGAATCTCGGCATGCTCACCCTCACCGGTCACAATCAGTTGGCGATAATTTAATGGGATGAAATTGTCATCTAATAACCATTGCCAAAGCTGATAATTACCAGATTCCTCTGCCAGAGATTGCAACTGCACCATCCGCTGCTTCAGTTTTGTATGATCGCGATCAAGTTGCAACACTTCACTCAACTGATGCTTAAGGGTCGAAATCAGCTCTGCACTACAGGAGCCGGACTCAACTTGGACGATCATCACCGATTCATCTGCGCTCATCTGTTTCGCATCACTTAATTGCAACACCCGATCCTGTTCTCGTTCAACTAACAAACACAGGTGGGCTACAACGCTCCAATCCGTATGTTCACGTTTAAGAAACAACAACAGAGAATCAAATAAAAACGGTGCATCAACGCCGGCACACAAAAGCATTCCACAATTATGCTCAGGCAAATCGACATAGCGCACACTCATGGGTTCACTGCGTTGGTCAACAAAGGTAAACAACTGTGCAATAAAATCAGCCAACTGCTGCGAATTCAAATCAGCCAAGACCCCGGGAACAGCTTGTTCAGCAAGAACGTTAGCCATAGACAATGCCGGCGAGATTTGATCAGCTTCAAGATGAACCTTAAGTGCACTACCAAGCTGAGCTAAATGTTGCTGAAATAATTTAATATCGTTTTGCGAACTAGAGTTTTCCACTGTTTTCATAACACCCTCGATTAGAAGTACGAACGAAAAACAAGAAACAAGAAACAAATCACATAAACTATCTGCATGATTTTAAAGGAGTGTTGAGAATTTAGCAAGGGTGACTATAATTATTTCGTCCCCCAATAAATAGTAATTCAATCCGTACAGCCAATGAGTACAACGTCTGTACAGCTACTATTGCGCCGAGCTAAACTAACTAAC
>JAYEOA010000104.1:0-1808 GCA_034722515.1 Thermodesulfobacteriota bacterium
TCCTAAACATCCATTTCTCCTCCATTATAAATAGTTTAAAACCATTAGATTGGAGGGCTGCTGAGGGTGGTCAATTTTAAGTAATCAAAGTGCTGTTTACCTGGTCAATTTTAGAGTAGCAAAACTAGGAGATGATTGAAGGTAATTTGCCCCGCAAGCAAACGAGGTTGGTTCAGGCATGGGCTGAACTTCATGTTGACGAATTAAAGGCCGACTGGAAACTTGCAATGAACGGCGAACCTATTTATAAGATTAATCCTTTGGCATAAGGAGGCTGGCAATGTATCGAGGTGTAACAGACGTACAGGCAACGGACGATTACGAATTGATTTTGTGCTTTGACAATCAGGAAACGAAAATTTTCGATGTTAAACCCATTTTATCCTACGGGCGTTTTTCTGAATTGAAGGAATTGCATACCTTTAAGAAAGTACATCTCAGTTTCGACACCGTAGAATGGGACAATGGTCTGGATTTGGATCCCGAGTATCTTTACGAGAAGAGCAAGAAGATAGCATGAGAACAAGCGGCTGCTACGGATGCGCTATCGCATGCCGCAGAGATGCGACGTTAGAGCAAATAAGAACAAAAAAGAATATTAGCGGGTTGGGGACGTTCTTTACATATTAACTTTCTCGACAAAGCAATTAAAATTCTGATCATCATCGAACAAGCCCTCACCGCATCTAACTGCCCGATTTACTGCAGCTGGTGAGGGAACCTCCGATGGACTTTGTTGATTTATTGATATTTTCCAGTCTGATCAGTGGGATGTCAAAATATCAACTACGTCCCCAAGTTTTTTACGAAAACGTGATTGGTTTTCTTGTTTCACTCTTGGGTGAGGCTGTTTACTAAACGTAAATATTCCCGTTGTGCTTCCCATACCATGTTTGATAGCAGATTGTTGAATGGCTGACTGTCACCGTTGTTGCTGGCTTGTAGGGCTGAGATGTATTCACCCCGTACCAATGGTGGGATGATGGTAATAGGGTAGCCTGCTTGCATGAGAGCCAGATTCATCAATAGTCGTGCGGTTCTGCCGTTGCCATCAATAAAGGGGTGGATATTTGCCAGTTTAATATGTAGCCAGCCAGCAAAGGCGACAGGGTGCATGGTGTCTCTTTGGGCGGGTATTTGAGCAATAAACTCTTGCATAGCTGGTGCAACTTTTGAAGGTGGCGGGGGCGTGTAGCTGGTGCCGGTTATTATTACGGGTTTGGTGCGATAGCTTCCCGCGTTTGCGTTGTCTATGCGTTGATAAAAAAGGCGGTGCATGGTTAGTATTGCTTGTTCGTCAATAGTCTGTGTTTGCGACAGGTCATAGATCAGGTGAAAAGCTTCACTGTGGCCTATAGCTTCCAGATGGTCTCGTAGTGGTTTGCCGCCTATGGTCAGGCCATCTTCGAGTACAACCTTGGTTTCACTCTCGGTTAAGGTGTTCCCTTCCATCGCGTTGCTGCTGTAAGTCAAACCAATGCGGTAGTAGTCACGCAACTGAAGCAAAGCGTCACGGTCAAGGGGGCGCAACTGGTTGATCTGCTGTTGTTGCTGGTCTACCGTGTCAATTTTATTTTCGAGGGTCATGGTGTATTCTTTTGCCTCATAATGGTATTCATATTGTAAATATTTGTTGAAACACGTCTTGTATTGCAATCATGCTCAAGGGGGATACTTGGGAAGAATTATAATGGTAAAGGCTTTTAATTTCAAAGTTTTTTTGGTGTGAGGGTAGGATGCCAATATGTGAAGGTGCAGCAGAAGTTCTTTGCCTCCGACGACAGAGTTGCTAAATCTGCAATGTAATT
>JAYEOA010000105.1:0-1788 GCA_034722515.1 Thermodesulfobacteriota bacterium
CAATACCACAACGATCCAACTTGAGCAGATCAAACACCTTCACCGCTACCAACAACGCCAGAGTTGAATCGAGCCCTCCAGAAATGCCAATCACCACCGATTTAGTGCCGATATGCTTCAAGCGCCGCGCCAACGCCGTGGTCTGCAGCGCAAAAATTTCCTTACAGCGCTGGCTACGTTCAGCTATGCCAGCGGGAACAAATGGTTGCCGGTCAAATTTACGTTTAAGGGCTGAATATTTGGGGTCGATCACACTGAATGGAACAGAGAACTCCACCACCCGATAGGCGACATCGGGATAGCGAGCAGAATGGCTGGCAGCAAAGTTGTTATTTTTACGCCGTTCACTCATCAGACGGTCAATATCTACATCAGCGCACACCCAACGGGTATCAAAAGAGAAGCGCTCGGTTGCGACCAGCATCACCCCATTTTCAGCAATAAGTGAATGGCCGGAGAAAACCAGATCGGTACTCGACTCACCGGCTCCAGCACTGGAATAGGCATAAACGGCCAAACAACGAGCAGATTGGGAACGCACCAATTGTTGACGGTACTCCTGCTTACCCAGCAGCTCTGGACTCGCCGACAGATTTAGCAGCACCGTTGCCCCGGCAACTGCCATATGACCACTGGGGGGATTGGCCACCCAGCCATCTTCGCAGATCTCTATGCCAATAAGGCAATCTGGCATATCGCGATTTTGGAACAGCAGATCATTACCAAAGGGGATCAATTGATCATCGATCAACACCTCATCAGCAGTACGATCATCTGCCGCCGAAAACCAACGTTCTTCGTAAAACTCCTGCGTATTGGGGAGAAAATTCTTGGGCACAATACCAAGTATTTTCCCTTCACCAATCACCACGGCGCAATTAAACAGCCGCCCCCCCTGAGCAATGGGTGCGCCCACCACCAATAATACCGACGCTGTGGCACTAAGCTGCGCCAACTGCTGCAACGCCTGCTCGGTGCGCTCAATCAACAGGGATTGAAAAAACAGATCGCCACAGGTATAGCCGGTGATCGCCAGCTCGGGCAATACCAAACACTGACACCCCTGCTGCATGGCTTCATCAAGCAACATTTCTATCTGATACATATTGTAATCGATATCAGCCACGCGGTGCGCCGGTGATGCCACCGCGAGGCGAAAATAACCAAATGCGGCAAACTGATTCTTTTTCAACATAATTATTTCACCAATCTTAAGCAATGCAATATAATCACAGCAGGGTCGCTGATAAAACCAACAACATCGCCGGTCGATAACCCTGACCGATTCAGCTCCTAACCACTACTATCAATCCATTTACACAAAACAGATCGCAAATTTTTAAGTTTTCGACCATCGACCAAAGCAAGATTGTAACTCAAACAACGCTTACGATCAGCATCAGAAACCGGAAAATAGCTAAGCAACATAACCTTACCATACAATCCACCAACTAGGAGCCTGTCCGAGAATAAGGGCCGAAGCGAAAATCCAGAAGTTTGAGGGCAGATTTTGGCTCGTTTGCAGCCTCATAGCCGTAGCTATGGGGGCAAACTCAGCAGGACAGACTTCCCCCCTGCGGCAAGCACGCAATACCCGTACGCTTGTAAATATAACTTCACCTTGAATATATTGGGCAGGGGGAATTGTTGGCTACGCTCACCGAGTTGCCACAAAGTATCACTATCGGTATCTATATAAAAAGCCGGAACGTTACTGCTCCACGCTTGCATAAAAACCGCCAGTGCCATCAATTTATTGCCGCCGGTCACATTCACCGCCACCGACAT
>JAYEOA010000106.1:0-31999 GCA_034722515.1 Thermodesulfobacteriota bacterium
AAATTGTAAAGAACGTCCCCTTTTGTTTGCGGCAATAGGTTGATGCTTGCTCAACTGTCTGTAATTACAGGTAAAATTGCTATATAGGGTAAGTGTTCGTTGTTGAAAAAAGAAATGAGAAGCGCTTGACACAGGTGTCGGTCTGAGGGTATATTTCGAGTTCTCGGTGGGGAAAAGTGTATAAAATGGACAAATAGGGACTTGTGGGGCGAGATGAGTTTTTCTGGGACATTTTTTAATAGCATCGATCCAAAAGGGCGCTTGAGCATTCCGGCAAAGTTACGCAGTGTGTTGGCGGATACATTTGGTGACGAGCTGTTGGTTGTGACCCGGCGCAAGGATGCGCTTGTAGCTTATCCACTATCTGAATGGGAGAGGACGAAGGCGCGTGTCGATGCGATGCCTAATGGCGATGCTAAAGATTTGATCTACAGAAGTAGGATTAGTCCGGCGGTGGAATGTGGTTTTGATCGTCAGGGGCGTATTGCGCTGCCCGTATCGTTACGAACCATTGCCAAGTTTGATAAAGAGATTGTGATTGTCGCTATGGCGGGGAAAATTGAGCTTTGGAGCCAATGTATGTTTGAAGAACAGCTTGAGGTGTCTGAGCAGCAATTGGATACCATGAAGGCTGAACTTGGAAACCTAGGCTTTTAATGATGGAAACTATCTTTTTTAAACATCTTTCGGTGTTGGCGGATGAAACCCTGGCGTTGCTGGATATTCAGCCCGGCGCTACGGTGTTGGATGGCACGTTAGGAGCGGGTGGTCACTCGTATTTGATCCTGCAAGCATCGTCCCCTGATGGCATACTCATCGGTTTGGATCGTGATCGGGATGCGTTGGGAAAAGCAGCTCAGGTGCTTGCCCCTTTTGGTGATCGGGCAATTTTGCGTTATGCGAATTTTTCTCAGGCAGCCGAGGTGCTTGATGATCTTGGTATTGACGGTCTGGATGGGATGTTACTCGATTTAGGGGTTTCCTCTTATCAATTAGATCAGGTCGAGCGCGGTTTTTCATTTCGCGCCGATGCCCCCCTTGATATGCGGATGGATCAGCAATCTGACTTGACCGCTGCCGATATTGTCAATAGTGGCAGCGTTGAAGAGTTGACGCTGATTTTTAAAAAATATGGTGAAGAACGCTGGGCAAAAAAGATCGCACGGAAAATTGAGCGGGTGCGCGAGCAGCAGCCTATTGAGACGACACTGCAATTAGCGAACCTGGTTCGGGAAACGGTGCCCGGCGGGATGATCCCGGCACGGATTCATCCGGCTACGCGGGTATTTCAGGCGTTACGTATTCGGGTTAATGATGAATTGGAGCATGTAGCCAAAGGGGTAGAACAGGGGATCGATTTGCTGAAGCCGGGCGGGATATTAGCGGTGATCAGTTTTCATTCTCTGGAAGATCGGATCGTAAAGAATATTTTTAAGCATCGGGCCAATCCCTGCACCTGCCCGCCACGGCTACCTATGTGTGCTTGCGGCAAGGTCGCAGATGTTGAGGTGTTAACACGCCGGGGGCTACGTGCTACACAGGATGAAGTTAACGAAAACCCACGCTCGCGTAGTGCCATATTGCGGGCGATAAGGCGTTTGCCATAAGGTAAATATTCAATGTGCCCAACTTGAGAGGTGCTGAATAGTGACTGCACATAGTTACTATAAATCAGTTGCTGGAGATAATTATGCAAGAAAACACATGGCACGGAGGTGGTCTGAGTGTTGTTAGGCCCAAGGTTTCATCAATTCTTGCGACTATTGTGTTGTTGTTGGCGATAGGGGTATTTCATGTGTGGCTACGTATCGAAGTGACCCAGTGTGACTATGCGGTGTCCAGATTGGAACAACAGGTTCGTGCTACAGAGTATGAGCATAAAAGTTTAACTGTTTCAGTTGCCAGGCTAACAAATCCACGCCATATCGAGCATATAGCCACAACACGATTAGGTTTAACTGCTCCTAGCACGGAGCAAGTGATCATAGTGAGATAACTTCTTGTTAGGAGATTGTCGAGCTTAGGGGACGTAGGGAGGCGAGTTATGGACAGAGAATATGCAGAAAAACAAGATTTATGGGCTGAGATAAGCGAGCTCTGGGTGAATCGTAAACTGCGTCGGCGCAAGTTGCGCTTGAGTGTGATGGCGATGATATCGGTGTTGCTGCTGGGCGGTGTTTATTTTTTCACGGCGGTCATTCCCCCCCAGGAACCACTCTATCTACAGATTCAGGGGCAGTCGCTAGAGATAGAGTCCTCAGTGAATAATAACTCTGTGTCAAGCGTTGATCGGCGGGAAGATGCCATTGAAAACACCGAAACGATCTCCATCTAATAAAGAGTCTGGGCGTAAATCGTCGCGTTCGCATCGGGAAGCTCGCGGTGTTCATAAACGGATTTTATTGATTGGATTTATTTTCGTCGTCGTCTATGTAGCGCTGGTGTCTCGCGTTTATTACCTTCAGGTGTATAGCGCAGCTAAATGGCAGAAGATGGCGGCTAGGCAGCATAAGAAAAAAATCACTTTAACCGCCCAGAGGGGGGTGATATTTGATCGGAATGGCGAGTCGTTGGCCGTCAGCCTAGAGGCCAATTCCGTGTACGTCAATCCTGTTGAATTAATTGTACTGCTTGCGGAGGCTAAGGCTGAACGTGATGCGGCCCAAATAAAACGGTCATCTTTATCCGCCCTAAAAAACGAAAAACCAGAGCATAGCGTTCAAAGTATTGCTACTGCGGTGGCCGATGCTCTGGCGTTGCGTTATCCGAGAGTACTGGCGAAACTGCAACAGGACAAAAAGTTTATCTGGCTTAAACGGCGGATTAGTGAACAAGAGAGTCGGCGCATGAAGGCGTTGGATCTGCCGGGGATCCATTATATTCGTGAACACAAACGCTGGTATCCCAATGGCCGGGTTGCCGGTCAGATTATTGGCTTTTCAGGTACTGATAACGATGGTTTGGAGGGTTTGGAACGTCGTTACAATGGTGTTTTGGCCGGTGATGAAAGTTATCTGGTAATGCGGCGCGATGGTGGTCGGCGCAGTATCGGCAGTGGTCGACGGGTGATTCATGGGCAACTCGGCAAGGATGTTTATCTCACTATAGACAAACAAATTCAGTATATTGCCGAGAAAGAATTGGCTATAGCGGTCAATGAGTCAAAATCTAAAAGTGGTAACGTTATTGTGCTTGATCCATTTACCGGTCAGATATTGGCCATGGCCAGTTATCCCGATTACGACCCGAATACATTTAATAAATTTTCGTTAGCACAGCGGCGCTGTCGAGTTGTTTGTGACCTATACGAACCAGGGTCAACATTCAAGATGTTTTTGATGGCTGCAGCACTCGATTCAAATGTGGTTAAAACTGATCAGATGATCGATTGTGGCAATGGGTCGTACAAGGTCGGCGGCAAGGTTATTCACGATCACCGCTCTTTCGGATTATTGAGTGTACGTGATGTTTTGAAATACAGTTCAAATATTGGTTGTACCAAGATTGCCCAAATGATGGGGAAGGATATATTTCATCGTTATTTATATAATTTTGGTTTTGCTCAAAAAACCGGAATCGATTTTGATGGCGAAAGGAAAGGGTTGCTGCGTCGGCCTCAACATTGGTTCGAAATTGATTTGGCCGCTATCTCTTTTGGCCAGGGAGTCTCGGTCACTGCATTGCAGTTAGCTGTTGCTGCTGGCGCCGTTGTTAATGGCGGTGAACTTTATCGCCCCTATTTGGTGCAAAAAGTTACCAATCCAACTACTAACATTAGCGATGAGCAGCAGCCATGTTATGTGCGCCGGGTGATTGGTCGCGATATCGCTCATAAATTGAAACAGATGATGGTTCGCGTCACCGATACCGATGGTACTGGATCGCGAGCGCGTATTCCAGGGTTTAAGGTTGGGGGTAAAACGGGAACGGCACAAAAGGTGGATCCGGTAACGGGAACCTATTCTGTGGATAAGCGGGTGTCATCCTTTATTGGTTTTACCCCGGCCGATGAGCCAAAAATGGTGATTCTTGTTGTCCTGGATGAACCCGGGGTGGAAAAAACATATGGTGGATTGCTGGCCGCACCTGTATTTTCCCGCATTGCCGAGCAATCGTTACGCTATTTGCATGTACCTACCACCCGGAGCGGAGCAATCGAAATGGCATCTGTCATGGCTGATGTTGGTGATGTTCCGGCGCTAAGCTCAGTAACAATGGCTGTTGATTCCGGTATCGGGGTGATGCCTGATTGTCGGGGACTCAGCTCGCGTCAAGTGTTGCGTTTGATGGAGAAGAGTGGCTTAAACATTATGTTTAAGGGGGCTGGTCGCGTTGTAGAGCAGTTTCCTGCTGCCGGGCGCCGGGTGAGCGCTGATAGTGCGGTTTGGGTGCAATTGCACCCACCGCATAATGTTGGTCTGGATTAAGTGAGGAGGTCTATGGAGCTGCAACAAATACTCATAGATGTCGCATGTCTAAATGATATTGGTGGCGTCAATAAAGAGATTTCTGCCCTGTATTACGATTCTCGTCAGGTTGAGGCTGGAGGCATGTTTTTTGCCTTGCCCGGCGAAGTTGTGGATGGGCATGATTATATTGCCGCCGCTGTTGAGCGCGGCGCTGTTGCGGTTGTTGCCCAGCGTGAAATTTCATTGCCCGCTGATGTTCAACTGGTTGTTGTTGAGGATACTCGTCACTGTATGGCTGCGATGGCTGCGACCTTTTATGACTATCCGGCACGAGATCTGTTGACCGTTGGGGTTACCGGTACCAACGGTAAAACTACCATGACTTACCTGATCGAATCGCTATTGGGTCACGGCGGATATAATCCCGCTGTTGTCGGTACTATCAGTAATCGATTGGGCGATTATGCTTTTGAAGCTTGCCACACTACCCCTGAATCGTTGGATTTGCAACGGATGTTGGCAGAATTTCGTCATCGGGGAGCGGACTCGCTGGTAATCGAGGTTTCCTCCCATGCTCTAATGCAGGAGCGCGTTTTTGGTTTGGAGTTTGATGTGACGGTGTTTACCAACTTGACGCCGGAACATCTCGATTATCATCACAATATGGAGAGCTATTTTGCCGCTAAAACGATTTTGTTTACCGATTCGCAATTAGTTGGCGGCCATGGTCGTGCAGTGAGTAGCCGGGCGGTGGTGAATAGTGATGACCCCTATGGGGCGAAATTGATCACTATGCTCGATGATGCTTTGAGTGTTGGATCGCAAACATTTGCTAAAATTCGTACTGAGAAATTTACCCAATCACTCGATGGCATTGTTGCCAAGCTCAACACACCAATTGGGAGCGTTAGTGTTCGGTCGCCACTGATTGGCCGCTTCAATTTGGAGAATTTAGCCTGTGCGGTTGGTGTTGGAATCGCTTTGAATTTGTCTGTCGCAACTATTGAGCAGGGGTTGGCCGAGGCACCCAGGGTTCCCGGTCGATTGGAACGGATTGACAACAAGTTGTCGGCGCTGATTCTTGTCGATTATGCCCATACCGGTGATGCTTTGGAAAAAGCGCTGCAAGCACTCTCGGCGCAACAGCCGCAGCGGATTATCACCCTGTTTGGTTGCGGTGGTGATCGTGATACCGCTAAACGAGCGGTTATGGCAGCGGTCGCAGCGCGTTATTCCCAGTTGACCGTGGTGACATCGGATAATCCGCGTTCGGAGGATCCGCAAAAGATTTTAACGGATATTTGTGCCGGGATTGATGACCAGATCTATCCACGCTATAAGGCTTACGCCGATGTGGTTGACGGGCAAAAGGGCTATGTCGTGATCGAGGATCGAGCCGAAGCGATTCAATTTACCGTCGATCAACTACGCCCTAGTGATCTGTTGCTGGTGGCCGGTAAAGGTCACGAGGATTATCAGATTATTGGCACAACCAAGATCCATTTCGATGATCGCGAGCAGTTGAACGCTGCTTTAACGCTGCGCAGCCAGAGAGATACAATAAAAAGCAACACAAGGAAGCAATGATCTTTACCAGTGAAGAGATAGCTCGGATTGTGCATGGCAGCTTGCTCCCGGCAACCAGTGATGCCGCTGTGTCGGGTATTTCAACCGATAGCCGAACACTGCGACCCGGAGATTTGTTTGTTCCTTTGCACGGGCCGCATTACGATGGGCATGATTATTTGCGTCAGGCCGTGGAACATGGAGCTGCCGCGTGCTTAAGCGAAGAGGTGGTTGGTGGTTTGTCGGTGCCGGTGATTCAGGTGGTTGATGCGTTGCAAAGTCTTGGAGAGATTGCCGCTCATATTCGCACAAACTTCGCCGGACCGGTTTTTGCCATTACCGGAACAACGGGGAAAACATCGACCAAAGAGATGTTGGCGTCAATTTTAGCTGAGGATAAAGCGGGATTGAAGACCGAAGGTAATTTTAATAATCTTATTGGTCTTCCGCTAACATTATCCAGATTGGATTCTAACCATCATTGGATGGTGTTAGAGCTTGGCATGAGTCACCCCGGTGAGATTGCTCGATTAGCTCAAATTGCTCAACCCCAAGTGGCTGTTATTACCAATGTTGGAGCGGGACATTTGTCCGGTGTGGGTAATATTTCCGGGGTATCGCATGCCAAAGGGGAATTGTTTGATAGCTTGAAATCGGGAACAACAGCCATTGTTAATAACGATGACCCATGGGTTGCGGCGCTACCACTGCCGATGGGGGCAGAGCGGATCACCTTTGGCATTGAACACGATGCGGATGTTAGCGCAATGGATATAAGCAGTGGGCGTCACACCAGTTTTACCCTGTTGATCGCCGGAGGGCGTTATGCTGTCGAGTTGCCTTTACCGGGACGCCATCAGATCTATAATGCGTTAGCAGCAGCAGCAGCTACGTACAGTATCGGGGTGGATATTGAGCACATTGTGGCCGGATTGTCGCAAGTTAAGATGGCTGCGGCTCGTTTGGAGGTGCGCGAGCTTGCTTCAGGTGTGACTATTCTTGATGATAGCTATAATGCAAATCCGCAATCGATGCAGGCGGCGTTGACCGCTTTGGGCGACTGGCCCTGTCAGGGACGCAGAATTGCGGTACTGGCGGATATGCTTGAACTTGGTGAAGCTGCCGAAGTTTGCCACCGGGAGATCGGAGAGATCGCCGCACAAAAGGTGGATCGCTTGATTGCCATGGGTGAGTGGGCCGATGTCATGATACAGGGGGTAGCCGGTATCAGTGCTGAGGCGGTGGCTTGCGCTGGAGAAGTTTCAACGAGTTGCCGTAGCCACGCTGAAATCGGTCGTTGGTTACGGGATAATCTGCAACGCGATGACTGTGTTTTGATCAAAGGTTCACGTGGCATGCATATGGAAAAAGTTATTCAACAATTTCTATAAAGTCTTTCACGTCAACAATTACCACGGCGGATGGGTGCCTATCCTCGTATTGCTTTATGGTGGGAAATTATGCTGTATCATCTCCTGTACCCGCTTCATACAGAGTTTTCGGCACTTTATGTGTTCCGATTTATTACTTTTCGTACTATTTATGCCACCATAACAGCACTGGTATTGTCCTTCCTCCTTGGACCGTGGGTGATCGAGCGCTTGTCTTCATTGCAAATTGGTCAAACCATCCGCAAAGTGGGGCCGGAATCTCACTTTAAAAAAGAGGGAACCCCTACCATGGGTGGAACCCTTATCCTCATTGCCATGGTGATCCCGACGCTTCTTTGGGCGGATTTAACTAATGGTTACATCTGGGTAGCGTTATTGGTGACTGTTGGTTATGGTGCCATCGGTTTTGTTGATGACTACAAAAAAGTAAAACTCAAAAGCAGCGACGGCTTATCTGCTCGTTATAAATTATTCTGGCAGATTATCATTGCTTTGGTTGCGGCTGCGTTGCTTTATACAACAACAGCTTTTGAACCTATATTGTCGATGCCTTTTTTTAAGGATCTGCATCCCTCATTGGGCTTATGGTATGTCCCCTTGATCTTGGTGGTGGTGGTGGGTTGTGGTAACGCCGTTAACCTCACAGATGGACTTGATGGTTTGGCCATTGGCCCGACGATTATCGCTTCAGCCGCATATGTTTTGTTTGCCTATCTGGCGGGGAATGCTCGCTTGTCCTCTTATCTGCAAATTACCGGTGTACCGGGTGCGGGGGAGTTGGCCATTATGTGTGGTGCCATGGTAGGAGCCGGTTTGGGTTTTTTGTGGTTTAATACCTACCCTGCCCAAGTGTTTATGGGGGATGTCGGTAGCCTGTCGTTGGGTGGAGCGTTGGGAATTATCGCCGTAATTGTCAAACAGGAACTGGTGTTGGTACTTGTTGGTGGAATTTTTGTTGTTGAAGCGTTATCGGTAATTGTTCAAGTGTTGTCATTTCGCCTGTTGGGGCGGCGGGTGTTTCGTATGGCGCCCATCCACCACCACTATGAACTTAAAGGTTGGCCCGAACCAAAAATTATTGTTCGTTTTTGGATTATAAGTATTGTGTTGGCGTTGGTTGCGCTCTCCACACTTAAATTGAGATAATTACTATTTAGCGTGATTGGCACGCAATCCCCATATCAAGGGACGCAACGAGCCCATCCATGGGGCTTACGTACCCAACTTGAGATAATAATGGAGTTAAAGGGCAAAAAAATTGTAGTGGTAGGTGCAGGGCTAAGCGGTCTGGCGGTATGTCGCTATGCAGTCGAACAGGGGGCGCAGGTTGTTCTGAGTGATCGGCGTAGTGCGGCACAGATTGATGTCAGCACTCTCGATTCGGTTGTGGTAGCTGATTTCGGTCAGCACACCGCATCGTTGTTTACCGCTGCCGATCTGATTGTTATCAGCCCAGGTGTGCCATTGACCATTGCTCCATTGATTGCTGCGCAATGCGTAGGTGTGCCGATTATCGGTGAAATCGAGTTGGCCACCCGCCAGCTACATCCGCAGACCTGCATGATGGCGATCACCGGTACCAATGGAAAATCGACGACTACCGAATTGTTGGGGGCGATGCTGGCACGCTGTGGTAAGCAGGTGTTTGTCGGCGGTAATCTCGGCATGCCGCTGATTAGTGCGGTCGATAATAAGGACGATTATGCGGTGGTGGAATTATCCTCCTTTCAGTTGGAGACCGTCGATCAGTTTCGACCCCGTTATGCTGCCTTATTGAATCTGTCCGTTGATCATCTGGATCGTTACCCCGATATGACCAGTTATATGGAAGCCAAGCGGGCGATTTTTGCTAATCAGGGCGTCAGTGATGTGGCGATCCTTAATGCGGATGATGCCGAGGTGTTACGTTTAGCCAAATCTGCTCGCGGGCGTAAGGTGTTGTTTTCATCAACACGTGTTCTGGAGTGCGGGATGAGTTATCACCATGGCTTGATTGAATGGCGGGGCTACGGTGCAGATATCACCCTTGACGCGGGGCAATTGCAGTTGTCAGGTGTCCATAATATCGAAAATGTGATGGCTGCGTTGATCCCGGCGCTACTCGAAGGATTGGATCCTGCCGCGTTGTGGCAAGCCGCCTGTGCTTTTACCGGATTGGCACACCGCATGGTTTTGGTGCGCCAGTTGGATGGTGTTCGTTGGTATAACGATTCGAAGGGAACTAATCCCGGTAGTGTGATTAAAAGTGTTACCAGCCTTGCTACTCCAGACGCTCCCGTAACTCTTATCGCTGGAGGGAAGGACAAGGGGGGCGATTACCGTGACATGTCCGGCTGTTTACGTGGCCTGGTAGCTCAATTTATTTTGATCGGTGAGGCAGCGCAGTCGATGGAACAGGCATGGTGCGATCTTGCTCCTATCCAGCGGGTCGCAACCATGGAGCAGGCGGTGCAACTGGCACGGCAGATCACCCCTGAAGGTGGTAGCGTGTTGCTCTCTCCTGGTTGTTCCAGTTTCGATATGTTTCGCAGCTTTGAGCATCGTGGCGAGGTGTTTAGTGCTGCAGTGATGGCGTTGCAGGCTAATGGTGGCAGTGATATATGAAGCGGGAATATGACAGTACTATCCTTATTTTAGCTGTTGCCCTGACTTGCTTTGGGGTGTTGATGGTCTATTCCTCGTCATCGATTGTGGCGGCGAAGAGGTATCATGACAGCTTCTATTTTTTGAAGCGACAGGGTGTTTTTGCTCTGTTAGGTTTCGTGGTTCTTGCTGTAAGTATGCGGATAGACTATCACTGGTGGCGTACATGTTCTATTCCTTTATTGATATTTTGTACCATGCTGATGGCGGCAGTATTTATACCCGGTGTTGGGCATCATGCCGGTGGTGCCAGTCGTTGGATTCAAATGCCGGGATTCTCATTCCAGCCGTCAGAAGCAGCGAAAATGGCTTTAATATTTTATCTTGCACATTCAGCGACCAAAAAAGAGGATCGCCTCAAAGAATTTAAGTATGGTTATGTTCCTTACATGCTGGTGTTGCTGGTGTTGCTTGGGTTGATGCTGGCTCAGCGCGATTTAGGCGGTTGCGCAACCATGGCGATTGTCACCGGGGCGATGTTACTGGTGGCTGGTACGCGCTGGCGTTATTTGTTGTTGAGTGCGATGACGGCTGTGCCGTTGCTCGTTGTTATGATTCTGCAAGAGGAATATCGCCTCGAAAGGATTATGGTTTTTTGGGATCCGTGGCAGGATTCAAGTAAAGCCGGTTTTCAAATTATCCAAAGTTGGATTGGTTTTGGTGCCGGTGGATTGACGGGGCAAGGGTTGGGCGAAGGGATGCAAAAGTTGTTCTATCTACCTGAGGCACACACCGATTTTATCTTTTCTGTGGTGGGAGAGGAGTTAGGTTTTGTCGCTGTGGTGATTGTGATCACCATGTTTTTGGCTGTGATATTACTCGGGTTACGGGTGGCCAGTCAAGCCGATGATGGTTTTGGACGCTTGACTGCGTTTGGTATCAGTATGTTATTCGGTTTACAAGCTTTTGCTAATATGGCTGTTGTTACCGGCATGGTGCCCAATAAAGGGTTGGCGTTGCCGCTGGTATCTTATGGTGGAACCAGCCTGTTGTGTACTCTGTTTTCCTTGGGGGTGTTACTTAATATCTCCAGTTATGTCAAGAGGGATCGACGATGAAATATCTGTTTACCGGTGGTGGAACCGGTGGTCATATCTTTCCGGCACTTGCCATAGCGCATCGTGCCCGGCAAATTGATGCTGATGCGCAGATCCTTTTTGTTGGCACCGAACGTGGGATTGAAAACCGTGTTGTTGAGCCGCAGGGGTTTTCCTTGGCAACCGTCGAATTTAGCGGTTTTGCCGGACAGTCTTTTTGGCGCAAGGTGGCGGTGCTGGGAAAGCTGGTGACAGCTACCCGCCAGGCGTTAGGGATTCTGACCAGTTTTCAGCCCGATGTTGTGCTCGGCGTTGGTGGTTATGCCTCTTTGCCAATATTGGTGGCAGCGGCATTGCGGCGTATTCCGGTGGTGCTCCATGAACAAAATGCCTGTCCCGGTTTGGCGAATCGTGTGGCTGCACATTGGGCAGGGCGAATCTGTATCTCCATGGCGGCGGGCGGTTCAGGCTTCGGTAACAAAGCTGTGGTGCTGACGGGTAATCCGGTACGGCAGGAATTGTTTAATTGTCGCCCGTGGAATGGAAGCGTGCCACAACTGCTGGTGTTTGGAGGCAGTCAAGGGGCTGCGGCAGTTAATGGGGCGATGGTGGCCGCACTGCCGCAGGTGCTAGAACAGTTTCCAGGGGTGAAAATTATCCATCAAACGGGACGCAACCAGATGGCCGATGTGGTTGTAGCTTATAATGACCTAGGTATTGATCGGGTTGAGGTGGTCGAATTTATAGAGGATATGCCCACGGCATATGCCCATAGTCAGCTGGTGATTTGCCGCAGTGGTGCAACGACCGTGGCCGAATTGGCTGCTTGTGGTCGAGGTGCGATACTGATACCACTTCCACAGGCTGCAGCGGATCATCAGACGTGTAATGCTCGGGCGATGGTTGATGGAAATGCGGCGCTGTTGTTGCCACAAAGCGAGTTAAATGGTGAACGTTTGGCACAGACAATAATCGATTTATTGCACCGGCCTGAACGGTTACACGAGATGGGGCAGCATGCCCGTCATCTGAGCGCTAAAGGGGCTGCCGATCTTATTCTAAACGAGTGCCGGATGCTGGTACAGAAACGGAAATAGTTATGTATGGCAAGATTCGTCGGATTCATTTTGTTGGTATAGGTGGTATCGGCATGAGCGGTATTGCCGAAGTGCTGCTTAACCTCGGTTATCTGGTGTCCGGCTCCGATTTACGTACCAGTGATCTTACCCGACACCTAGAAGAGCTTGGTGGCACAATTTACTCTGGCCATGCTACCGAAAATGTTCAGGATGCTCAAGTGGTGGTAACCAGTACCGCTGTCTCGGCTGATAATCCCGAAGTGGTGGAAGCGCATCGCTTATTGGTGCCGGTTATTCCCAGAGCTGAGATGCTGGCCGAGTTGATGCGCATGAAGTATGGTATCGCCATTGCGGGAACCCATGGGAAAACCACCACCACCAGTATAGTTTCAACGCTGCTTTCTCAGGGGGGGATCGATCCCACTTCGGTGGTGGGCGGTCGATTAAATGCTTTTGGTTCTAACGCCAAATTGGGTCAGGGCAAGTTTATGGTGGTCGAAGCTGACGAGTCCGATGGCTCATTCCTGAAGCTTTCGCCCACCATAGCCGTGGTTACTAATGTCGATGTTGATCATCTCGATTATTATTCCAGTCTGGATGAGATCTGCACGGTATTTATCGATTTTATCAACAAAATTCCTTTTTTTGGTTTGGCTGTTTTGTGCCTTGATGATGCCAATATTCAGGCATTGCTACCCCGGGTCGAAAAGCGTTACGTTACCTATGGATTAACACCTCAGGCCGATTATCGAGCTATTGATATTCAATATAGTAATGGTGGCAGCGAATTTAGTGTGCTGTTTCGTCAGCAGGATTTGGGACGAATGCACCTTGATATGCCGGGAGAGCATAATGTTCTAAATGCACTGGCAGCGCTCGCGGTAGCGCGGGAATTAGATCTAACCTCGGAGACCATTCGGGCAGGATTTGCCGCATTTGCCGGGGTGCAACGCCGTTTTCAGATTAAATATGCTTCCGAAGTGATGGTGGTCGACGATTATGGTCATCATCCGGTGGAGATCAAGGCTACCTTAGCTGCCGCACGTAACGGCTGGGATCGGCGGATTGTGGCAATTTTTCAGCCCCATCGTTACACTAGAACCGAAGCGTTGTTTGATGATTTTGTCACGGCATTTTATCAAGCTGATTATCTGGTGGTGATGGATGTATACGCTGCCGGGGAAGCAGCTATTGAGGGTGTTGATGCCGGGTCATTGGTGCAAGCTATTAGCAAACATGGTCATCGCAATGTTCACTATTGTGCTACCGCGCAACAGGTGGTAGATCATCTTCAGCCGCTGATCTGTAGTGGTGATATGGTGATTACATTTGGTGCCGGATCGGTGTGGCAGGTGGGGGAGCAGCTGATCGGCACGTTACCCAAACCATGAATAGCGCCGGTAGAAGCTTTGGCAGTAGTAGCATGGTGGATTGGCGTACAGAGCTGATGACGGGTTGTTGGGGGGTGCGTGGCGAGTGCTTAATCGATGAACCTCTGGCACCATTGACTACATGGCGCATTGGTGGTCGTGCGGATTTGTTGGTTCGTCCCCTAGATATTGAAGATGTGCATACTCTGTTTACCTTTATTCGTCACCATGGTGTGCCGTGGCAGGTTCTGGGCGGTGGAAGCAACGTTCTGGTCGCTGATAAAGGGGTACGCGGTGTGGTAATCCAACTGACAGATATGGACTATATTTGTCAGGTAGGTGCCGGTCAATTAAAGGTTGGTGCCGGATGTCGTTTGAACCATCTGGTGACTGAAGTGGTTCGGCAGGGATATGCAGGATTTGAATTTCTCGCTGGAATACCCGGTACCGTAGGTGGTGCTGTGGTGGGAAATGCCGGAGCGCTGAGTCAACAAATTGGTGACTGTGTGCAGTCGGCTCTTGTTGCCGAGGTCACAGCGGTTGAGCGCTGGACATGGGCAGAGTTTGGCTTCGGTTACCGCTCAAGTGCCCTTAGTGAAAAACATGCCCTGTTGGAAGTAGTTTTTAAGTGCGAGAGTAACCAGCCGGAATTATTGCACCAGCGTTTAAAGCATGCGCAAAAACATCGCTGCCAGGCGCAGGCTGTTGATGGAGCCAATGCAGGATCGGTGTTTAAAAATCCACCTGGACGGCAGGCGTGGAGGTTGATCGATCAGTGCGGTTTACGTGGAAAAAAGGTGGGTGAAGCTCAAGTGGCGCAACAGCATACTAATTTTATTGTCAATAATGGCGCGGCAACAGCTGAGGATATTATTGGTTTGATGATTATGGTGCAACGCACGGTAGAGGAGCAAACCGGGGTGGTGTTGATTCCAGAAGTTCATGTTATGGGAGATTTTACCATGGCGGACGGGAGCGATTTAACGCAGCAATTGTGTTGGGGGGAACGGAGTGATGGACAGAATTGAGGGTCTTAAAACAAAACGAATCGCTGTCATTATGGGTGGTGTTTCCGCTGAACGTGATGTTTCATTGCGTACGGGAGCGGCGGTTCTCGCTGCCCTGCTTGAGCGGGGATATAGCGCTATCGGTATCGATTCCGCAACAAAACTGCCTGAACAGTTGAGCGATTATGCTGCCGAAGTGGCCTTTATTGCTGTTCATGGACGTCATGGCGAAGATGGAACTCTGCAGGGATTGTTGGAGATGATGCAAATTCCTTATACCGGCAGCGGCGTTCTGGCGTCGGCTCTGGCTATAGATAAGGCGATAACCAAGCGGATGGTTTCTGCTGCAGTGAGTACTCCTTCATCGTTTCTGGTGGATGAAAAAAGCGACGTTGCTGCGCTGTGTGCGGTGTGTGATCATTACCCTCAGGTGGTGAAACCGGTGCGTGAAGGCTCTACGCTGGGGATTAGCATTGCTGCTAACGCCGCTGAGTTAGCGCAGGCTATTGCTAAGGCGCGGACGTTTGATCGACGGGTGTTGGTGGAAACATATATTAAGGGTCGTGAGGTAACTGTTGCGGTGCTGCAAGGTGCGGCGTTGCCGGTGATAGAAGTGGTTCCTGCCGACGGTTTTTATGATTATGCGGCAAAATACAGCTCAGGGACGACAGAGTATTTAGTCCCCGCTCCGTTGCCAGAGGCGCAGTATGCCGCGTTGCAAGAAGCAGCTGTGACCTGTTGTAGCATATTGGGGTGTCGTGGTGCTGCCCGGGTTGACTTTATGGTTGGTGATGATCAATTTTACTTTCTTGAGGTTAATACCATTCCGGGAATGACAGAAACAAGTCTTTTGCCCAAGGCTGCTGCTTGTGGAGGTATAGATTTTGCATCGTTGGTCGAGCGGATAGTTGAAGATGCGACATTAGATCGTTGATCAGTGTTAATCGAATAGTTTGAGGCATCATGCGCAATTTAAAGAAGGCTCGGGTTGAGCGACCAGCTAAAGCGAAGCGGGTTGAACGTAATGTGCGCACCAAACCGCGTAGGGATTGGAAAAAGCTGATAACACGCTTGACACGCTTGATATTGATCCTATGTTGCACGGTTCTTGTCGGTGTCGGTGCGCTGCTGTTGATTAATGTTGTTGTCAATTCTGATCATTTCAAGGTGACAACAATACAGGTCAAAGGTAATCAGCGACTTTGTGATCAGGATGTGATCGAATTGTCAGATATTCGACACGGGGTATCGACTTTTGACTTGGATCTCGAAATTATCGGGCAAAAACTGGCTGAAAACGATTGGATTCATACTGCTAATATTATGAGAAAATTACCTCATGGGGTGGTGATTGATATTGATGAACGCCGGGCTGTATTTGTTATCAATCTGGAATATCTCTATTATGTTGACGGTGTTGGCGAGATCTTCAAGGTGTTACGTTCTGGCGATGAGTTGGATTATCCGTTGGTGACGGGGTTGGATCGACAGCAGTTGCTTGACGATCCCGAAGCGGCTAGACAGCAACTACGACATGTTGCGCAGATGTTGGGTGATTTACAACAGCGTAAGCTGTTTAACGAGCAGTGTGTCGCCCAGATCAATATCGATTCGCAAGATGGTTATGTGTTATATACCGATCCTTATGGGGTACCGGTTTATGTTGGAAAAGATCAATTTAGTGAGAAGATAGATCGCTTGGAGCAGATTTTTCCAGAAATAGAAAGGCGGCTACCGACTTTGGAGTATATTGATCTTAATGTGATGAATAAGATTATTGTTAAAAGTGTTTCAGTTATGTAGTGTAGTGTAGTGTAGCTTGCGAAGCACTTGATTTTATATTGAACTATTTGCGGATAAAATCCGCTCCTATGTGAAAACGAAACATTCGCACTAATTGAGGTGGTAAATGATGGGGGAAGATAGAGATGGCTAACCGTAAGGAAAACCTTGTTGTCGGGCTGGATATTGGTACGACAAAAATTTGTACCATTATTGGCAGTATGACAGAGACCGGTCTGGAGATCGTCGGTATTGGTACCAGCGTGTCCAAAGGATTACGCAAAGGTGTTGTTATCAATATCGAAAGTACCGTCGTGTCGATCAACAAGGCGTTACGCGAAGCTGAGTTGATGGCTGGTTGCACAATAAATACAATCTTTGTCGGTATTGCCGGCGCCCATATTACCGGATTAAATTCTCAGGGTGTGATCGCCATTAAAAATCGCGAGGTAACCTCCGATGATATTCAGCGGGTGATCGATGCCGCCAAGGCTATCGCTATTCCCATGGATCGTGAAGTGATTCACGTTTTGCCACAACAATATATTATTGACGATCAGGACGGCATTAAGGAACCGTTGGGGATGTGTGGCGTGCGTCTCGAAGCAAAGGTGCATATCGTTACCGGAGCCGTTGCCAGTGCGCAAAATATTATTAAGAGCTGCAATAAAGCTAATGTTAACGTTAGCGATATCGTTTTGGAGCCGTTGGCATCTTCCGAGGCGGTGTTGTCGATGGATGAAAAAGAGTTGGGTGTTGCCATTGTTGATATTGGTGGCGGTACGACCGACCTCGCTATATTTCTTGATGGTGTCCTTAAACATACCTCGGTGTTGGCGCTGGGTGGCAACCATCTTACTAACGATATTGCTGTCGGTTTGCGTACCCCCATGGCAGAAGCGGAGCGGATTAAACGCACCTATGGTAGTTGCCTGACCAGTGATATTTCGCCCGATGAAACCATTGAGGTGCCATCGGTAGGCGGGCGTGAGCCAAGGATTTTATCGCGCCAGTTGTTGGCCGAAATTCTGGAACCTAGGGTTGAGGAGATCTTTACCTTGGTTAATCGTGAAATTATTCGCAGTGGTTACGAAGATATGATTGTCTCAGGTGTGGTTATCACCGGCGGTACCTGTATTTTGCCGGGGATGCCGGAATTGGCTGAGCAGATTTTTAACCTGCCGGTACGCCGGGGTTCACCTCAAGGGGTAGGCGGGTTGATCGACGTAGTTAGTTCGCCGATCTATGCCACGGGGGTTGGTCTCGTTATTTACGGTAGTCGTAACCAACAGTGTGAAAATTTTGTTATTGGTGACGAAAAAGTATTCGATCGGGTTATGCGCCGAATGAAAGAGTGGTTTGGCGAATTTTTCTAACAGGTTTATGGTGGATGTTGCCCCGGTTCTAGGACAGCCTTCTAGTAGACTGAGGGTAGGTTGATTAAATGTAACCGTGTCTGTTACGGAGAAAACAGATATGGATTATTCACATGTAGGGGGAGTCATGTTCGAATTTGATGAATCACAGGATCAAACCGCAAAAATAAAGGTAATTGGTGTTGGTGGCGGTGGTGGTAACGTGGTGGATGCCATGATCAATGCACAAATATCTGGTGTTGAGTTCATGGTTACTAATACCGATGCACAGGCGTTAAGGCGCAGTATTGCCCCAATGAAGATTCAGCTCGGAGCGCAACTGACCAAGGGTTTAGGTGCTGGAGCAAATCCAGACGTTGGTCGTGAAGCGGCGCTGGAAGATCGGGCACGGCTTGTAGAATTGCTCGACGGAGCCGATATGGTTTTTGTTGCCTGTGGTCTTGGTGGTGGTACAGGTACTGGAGCCGCCCCGATTATTGCCGAAGTAGCGAAAGAAATTGGTGCGCTGACCGTTGGAGTGGTAACCAAACCCTTTACCCGCGAAGGGCGACAGCGCTTAGCCAAGGCAGAAAACGGAGCGGTAGAACTGAAAAAAGTGGTCGATTCTTTGATTGTGATTCCCAATGATCGACTTATTGGCTTGGCTGGGAAAAATATGAGTATCCTCGATGCGTTTAAGCCGTCGGATGATGTATTGCGCCAAGCGGTACAGGGGTTGTCGGACTTGATTATCACCGAAGGTGTGATCAATGTTGACTTCGCCGATGTTAAGTCGGTAATGAGTGAACGTGGTATGGCGATGATGGGGATTGGCGTTGCCGAGGGTGAAAGTCGTGCCAGTGAAGCAGCGCAATTAGCTATTAGTAGTCCGCTCCTTGAGGATATCGATATATCGGGGGCTAAGGGAGTGTTGGTGAATATTTCTGGTTCCAGCAATATGACCATGGAAGAATTCGATGAGGCTACCCGCATTGTCCATGAAAAAGTTCATCAGGATGCTAATATTTTTGTCGGATTGGTGGTTGACGAGGAGATGGGTGATCGGGTCAAAATTACCGCCATTGCTACCGGATTTGGTGATTCCTTTGAAAACGATAAGCGTCAGCTGAAAAATCTGCAAAATGATGCCATAAATCGGATCGGTTCAAAGGTTGATCTTGATGTGCCGACTATTATTCGTAAACAGCAGCGTGATGCAGTACGCTCAATGCGGATTCAAGGTGGTGAAGAAGACGAGTATGAGGTGCCAACCTTTTTACGCAAGCGGATCGATTGATGTTCGCATTCGCGTTCTGGAGAGCATCTCCTACGAGGGTCGCAGCCCCCGTAGGAGTCGGCTTCCAAGCTGCGAACGCATAGCTAATCAGGTAATTATTTGCTTTAAACCGATATGTTCATGTGACTGTCGGTGTTAGTTATTCAGTCAGCGGTCTCCGTCCGTGTAGCTGAATAGGTTGTACTGACATTTGTCGTGTATAACTCCCTCGGATCGGGGATCATTTTGATCCCCGTTTCTTTTTAGTATCAATTCAGGTAACTATTCAGCGTGCCCAACTTAAGAGGTGCTGAGTAGTTACTAATTCAGATGACAGGTGGTGTATGCCGCGTAAATTACGTGAAAAACGCCAGCAGCGTCTTGCTGATGAAACCGGTTGTACCCCTAAACCGTGGGGTGGACGACTGAGCGTTGCCTTAGTTTACCCCAATACCTATTACCATGCGATGAGTAATCTTGGATTTCAGGCGGTATATCAACTGATTCAAGGGCGTCACGACTGTCTGTGCGAGCGGGTGTTTTATCCCGATCTCGATGATCTTGAGCATCATCGCAAAAGCGGTGCTGCTGTAGTTTCTTTTGAGTCTGGTCGTTCCCTAAATTCCTTCGATATTATCGCCTTATCGCTATCCTTTGAAAACGATTATATCAATCTGCCTACCCTGTTTGATCTTGCCCGGATTGTGTTATGCAAAGAGCAACGCAATGAAGATTCTCCGCTGGTTATTGCCGGTGGGATATGCGCATTCATGAATCCTGAACCCATTGCCGATTATGTCGATTTGTTTGTCGTTGGCGAGGCCGAGGTATTGCTGCCGCACTTACTGGATCAACTTCAAATTGATGGATCACATTATGAAGTTCTCGAACGACTATCACAACAACAGGGCTACTACGTTCCCGCTCGGTATCAGCTGACCTATGGTGATGATGGAACCGTTACCGCCATCCAACCGTTAGCCAATGCCTGTTTCCCGGTGCAACGCTGTTGGGTAGAAGATCTGAATACGACCCGTTGCCAAAGTTTGATCAAAACACCCCATACCGCTTTTGGTAGCATGGATTTGATCGAAGTATCGCGTGGCTGCTCCCGAGGGTGTCGTTTTTGCGCAACGGGTTTTGTTTATTTGCCGCCACGGGAAAAAAGTGCTGCAACGGTGATGACTCAGTTGCAATCCGCTTTGTGCTCCGATTGTACAGCAGGTTTGGTCGGGGCGGCGGTGTCCGATTATTCCTCATTAGATGAGGTGACGGCACAAGTGATTGCCACAGGAGCGCAGGTGTCGGTGGCCAGTTTGCGTATCGACACCATGACTCGCCAACAGGTGCAAATACTCAGGCAGTTGGGGCAAAAGACCTTGTCCCTTGCTCCCGAGGCCGGAAGTCAGCGTCTGCGTGATCTCATCAATAAACATTTGAGCGAAGAGCAGATACTTAATGCGGTAACACTACTGGTCGAGGAGGGGGTCCTCAACCTCAAATTGTATTTCTTGATTGGTCTGCCTACCGAGGACAGCGATGATCATGAGGAGCTTGTTGCGTTAATTACCAAGATTCGACAGATCTGGCTCGATGTGCAACGTGTTAAGGGACATTTGGGAACCATTACCCTGTCGGTGAATCCGTTTATTCCCAAACCAATGACCCCGTTTCAATGGGTTGGTATGGCACCAGTTGCGCAGTTAAAGCGCACCATAAACATGCTACGTAAGCGGATCAATCGGCTGCCCAATACCAAATTGCAAGTAGAGTCGCTACGTAGTGCGCAGTTGCAAGCGGTGCTGGCACGTGGTGATCGGCGTATTGCCCAGATCCTCCCGGCATTGAGTGAAGGTGCCAATCTTAATGCTGCCTGTCGTGAGCAGGGAATAGATCCGAAATTTTATGCTCAACGTCAACGTCAGCAAACAGAAGTGCTACCGTGGGATGTGATCGATGGCGGCGTTGATAAGAGTTACCTGTGGCGTGAATACCAACAGGGATTAGCCGAGGCGCTGTCACCACCGTGCCAAAAAAACTGTCATCGTTGTGGTGTGTGTATGCCACAAAAGGAGAATATAACGTGAAAAAATCGTTAGGTGCGTGCATTGGGGACGTTCTTTACAATTTTACATTCTCCCAGTGTAACATAGGTAATTAGGTTTAGCGTGGCGGTAAGCGTAATTCAATCTGATCAATACGTTGTTGAACTACCTTGCGCGCCAACAACACCACGCCGTCTAATTGACACTGCTCACCAGAAGCAGGAATGTGACCTAAGTAGCATAGCATTAAACCGGCCAAGGTGGTTGCATCCTCTTCGGGAAAATCGACATCGAAGCGGCGGTTTAGCATCCGCAGGGTGACACCGCCATCGATAATAAATGATCCATGCCCCAAGGGGATAACCCCTTGTTCTTCTTCGTCGTCATATTCATCTTGAATTTCGCCAACAATCTCTTCGAGAACATCTTCAAGGGTAACAATCCCTTCACTGCCACCGTATTCATCAATTACCACTGCTAAATGGATGCGGCGCTTGCGAAAGCCACGTAACAACGATTCTACCTGCTTGCCCTCGGGAACAAAATAGGGTGAACGCATCACCGTATAAATATCGAAATCGTCATGATTATCGACAAAGCGCAACACGTCCTTGGAATGGATAACACCAACGACATTGTCCAGTGTTTCCTGATACACTGGGAAGCGGGAGTGGGTGGAGTGTTTCACCTGATCGAGCAAAGCGGTGAATGATAAATCGATGTTCACGCCGTTAACCTCGGGGCGGGGAATCATCAAGTCGCGCACCCGTAACTGTGACAATTCAAACACGCCATGTAGCATTCGGTGTTGATCTCCACCCACAGAGCCGGTTCTGGCTCCCAAAGAGATCATACTTTTAATCTCATCAGCGGAAAGTACTGTCGAGCTATCATTGTTTTTGAATAGCCTGGTGATTAAACCGGAAATCCCGATTACCAGCCAGATCACCGGTGATAAAATCCTCAATACCAATTTGATGGGGCGTAACACCTGAAACGAAACTACTTCGGCACGGCGAGCAGCATAGGTTTTAGGGCAAACTTCCGCTATAATGAGTAACATCGGAGTCAGGATGGCAATGGTCATGAGGTCGCCACGACTGCCAAATATATCGATAAAAAAGGTGGTTGCCAAAACGGACAATGCTATATTCACCAAATTATTGCCGACGAGGATTCCGCCTAAAAGGCGCTCGGGATTGTCCAGCAGGCGTTCGAGTTCATTTGCTCCAGGGCGTTTTTTTTCAACAAGAAATTTAACCCGTAGTCGATCCATCGCCAGCAGTGCTGTTTCTGAGCCGGAAAAAAATGCCGACAACAGGAATAACAATCCCATTGTTGATAATTGATACCATTGATCTTCTGTCATATGTTCCTCAGCATTGTATTGCAAAACAATTAGTAGTTACTTACTCAGCGTGATGGGCACGCAATCCCCATATCAAGGGACGCAATAAGCCCATCCATGGGGCTTATTGTTGCCGTCCATGGCGACAAATACCCTTGCTATGGGGATCACGTGCTCAACTGGAGAGGTATGAGTAGTTACGTTGAATAATTACAACAATTATTTCATCGCAGCGAAGGATATATTAGCTCAGACGATAGAGAAATACAATTGACAAGCTGCCTGAATAATTGTTGACACAGGATAGTGTTTACACCGAGGATGTGTACGTTAAAATATGCCCCTATTTACCCATGAACAAGGCGCAACCATGCTAATAAATAAGCAAAAACAACTTCTGGATCAACATTGCGTCAAATTGACGACATTAACCACAGATAAAATCAGCGCCATTGGCCAGCAATCCATATCTGTGGATAGTCTAAGCGATGCCGAACTCCTTGAATTTCTCACCATAGCTAACACCCTCTATCGAGGGGGGGAATCGATCATCTCCGATGCCGATTACGATTTTATCTTTTTGGCTCAGCTTAAGCTGCGTTATCCGCACCATCCATTTCTTACCAGCGTCGAACCGGAAACGGCATTTAGCGGTAAAACCGTTGAACTGCCAGTGCGGATGTTATCGACGGAAAAGGCTTACAGTATCGGTGAAATAAAGGGCTGGCTGGAACGGATAAAGAAAGCCGCCGGTGAAATAAACAAGAATTTTGACACGCTGATTTTCAGGGCGACCCCCAAGCTCGACGGCTTTGCTGCTTACGACGATGGTACACATCTCTACACCCGTGGCGACGGCAAACGGGGTACCGATATTACCCGGGTGATGGATCGGGGACTAACTATCGCCAATCATGGGAAACGCGGTCTCGGTGCCGGTGAAATCGTTGTGAGTTCCAGTTATTTTCAGCAACATCTCGCCGATCATTTCGAAAATTCGCGCAATTTTCAGGCGAGCGTGGTCAAAGAGAAGGAACTTGAACCACATGCTGCGCAAGCTATTCGCGTTCGGGCTGCGGTTTTTTTTCCTTTTAGTCTCCTGCCTAACTGGGAGGGTTTAGCGCTGGAGTTGGATCAGCATCTGGATAATATCGTTGCCGGGCAACTGGAGGCTGTCGATTACGATGTTGATGGGGTGATCTTAGAGGTGGTCGATGCTGAACTCAAAGAGTACATGGGTGCTACCCGCCATCACCACCGCTGGCAAATTGCTTTAAAGGAAAATGTTGAAACAGCCGAAGTTGCCGTGGTGCAAATTCATCCACAAACCTCGCGCTCCGGCCGGGTTAATCCCGTGGCAGAAGTGGAGCCGACCCGATTGAGTGGTGCGTTGATCGGGCGGGCGACAGCTCATCACTATGGGATGGTTAAAGCCAATGGCATTGGTTCCGGTGCCGTGATTGAACTGACCCGTAGCGGTGAAGTGATCCCGAAAATTATTCGTGTGATTAAACCGGTAACTCCGCAATTGCCGGAGACTTGCCCAAGCTGTGGTGCTGCTCTGGTCTGGGATGGTGACTACCTGTTTTGCCCTAACAATAGTGCATGTCCCGCTCAGATCACCCACACCATCGAACATTTTTTTCGCACCATAGGCAATATAGATGGCTTTGGACCAGCAACCATCGACAAACTGTATAGCTACGGCATTCGTACTATCCTGGCCATCTATCAACAGTCTGCCGCAGATTTTGAACAAGCGGGATTTGGTCCAAAACAGTCCGAAAATCTCGTTCAACAACTACAGCGTAGTCGAGTTGATCAGATTGAAGATTGGCGTTTTCTTGCGGCCTTCGGCATATTTCGCATGGGTGGCGGAAACTGCGAACGGCTATTGACCCAGCATAAGCTGGAGCAAATTTTCGACTTGACGGTGGAACAGATTGTCGCTATCGAGGGGTTTGCGGAAAAGACCGCTGCCGTTGTCGTGCGTGAATTGCAACGAATTCGGCCCATATTTACTCAGTTGTTCAAACTTGATTTCGCTCTGGAAGCAACGCCGTTGGTTTCGGAGCTGCAAGAGTCTGGGGAGCTCAGCCCCATCGCCGGAAAGTTGCTGGTGTTTACCGGAACGATGACTCACGGTAGCCGTTCCGAGATGCAAGCTAAGGCTAAAAAGCTTGGCGCTAAGGTGGGTAGCTCCATAAGTGGGAAAACCGATTATCTCATCACCGGCGACAACGTGGGAGCAACTAAAATTGCTGCTGCCGAAAAAAAAGGGGTCACCGTGCTAGGAGAAGCAGAGTATTTTAATTTGTTAGGAGATAAATGATGGGAAACGAGGAGAAGCAGATGGAAATGATCGCCATAACCGTTGAGGTTAGCGGCCATGTACAAGGGGTTGGCTATCGCCATGTTGTTCAGAGCTGCGCTCGCGATTACGGCGTTACCGGCTGGGTTAAGAACCAAAGTAACGGCACTGTTGCTGCTTTGTTTGAAGGGGAGGAAAAGGTGGTGTTGCAGCTAATCGATTGTTGTCGTCAGGGATCGCAAAGAGCAGATGTTGAACGCCTTGACGTGAAAGTAGAAGAATATCGCGGCGAATTTAGTGGTTTAGTGATCCGTTAGTGCCCATCACGCTGAGTAGTTATCTTTTGCGTAAAATTTCAAACTGGTATCCTTGATAGCTAAGTATTGCTCCATCGGCGGTAATCTGTTCGAGTAGATAGCGGCCATCAAGGGTGTTGCCTTGGTGCATGATGTTGTTATTGAGGCGAATGAGGCTGTTGCTGTCACCGGTGTAAGCGTGAACGGACATGTGTAGTTGTGGGAGTTGTTGTTGGATGTGTGTCGGGAGTTCATTTACACTTAAAGTCGGTGATTGTTGCTGCGTGAGTGGTTTGTTGGTGGGAACTGTTATGTGTTCTGGCACAGTTGCTGTTGGTTGTGGTGTGGTCGGGATCTGTGTTATTGGCGGTGTGTTTGTTTGTTGCGCTACGGGGGCAGTGTTAACCATTTCTGTTCTTATGGTATTTGTTTCAGGTATTGCTGTTGTTATCTTGGTGGCTTGCTTGTTGCCTGACAATGGTGTCCATGGACCAAACAGCCAGAGCAGAATAACTGCATTGATAATCAACAAAGCAAGTAATAGCCCGGGCCATAGTGATCGTTTGTGTGTTGGTTTCACAGCGCTGTTATGTCGGGTGCTGAGGTTTGGGACGCTTGTTTGTTGGCGGGTTTTTTCCGACTTTTTTAGTGCTTCCAAAATAAATGACATGGTCGGTTAACCCTTCTCTTTGCTTGTTAACTGCGGGTGGCTTTCGTTTTGCTTGTTGTTGAGATGGATGAGGGTGATGGGACCGACAATTCCGTCAGCTTTAAGACCCCGTGCCGCCTGAAATTGCTGAACGTTGTCAAGTAGTAGTCCGTCTAGCGTTAATTGTGGGTCAAGGTTTTGGCTGCGCTGATTTAACCCAGAAAGTTGTCGCTCAATCCATACTACCATCGGACCGCTATCCCCGGGTTGTATTGCACCTCTGTACGCCGCTGGTGGTTGCCACAATAATGAAAATTGACCCTGCCACTGATTGATCAACCCTTTGGTGGCAACGCTTTGAAGCTTACCCGCACATAAAAATGTAGCGATGTCGCTATTCAGGGCGACAAGGGTGGCGTAAAAGATCTGTCCGTGCCGGTTGGTTAATGCCAGCACTGCCGGGCGGTTGAGGCGGCGTAGGTTGCCCAGGCTGCCCTGTTTGCTAAGATAACGCAACCCTTGTTGCAGCGCATAGTCTTTCGCTAGCATCTGCTGAGGTTGATAATCGTAGCCCCATAATTTAAACAGGCTGTGATGCGCTAGCGCTAAACTGTTAGCTATTGGTATTTGTTGCGGCCAAGTTAACATTACCGTTGTTTTTTGAGCTGGCTGAGGTGGTCTTTTTGTTGTTGCGCTATTTAATAGTGGCCATGTGCTTACGAGGACTCCTGCTGCGAACATGGCAGCCAGTGTACAGCCGAACCATAATAGTTTCGCCGATTTTTTCTGACCCGCTTGTTTGTCGTCACCAAACACTTCACTGGCTGTAGCTTCCAGCAATTTGGGGCTGACGGTGTTCTGTTCTCGCACGTAGGCGCCGAGCAAGGCTCGATCACAAAGCAGGTTAATCACCCTCGGTACACCGCCGCTGAGGTGGTAGAGTTTGCTTATGGTTGTTGCTGGGAATAGTGGTCGTTCAACACCGGCCACGCCAAGGCGGTGGCTGATATAGTTGACCATTTCCTGTGGCGATAATGGTTCCAGATGGTAGCGGGCGGTGATGCGCTGAGCCAGTTGGCGTAACTGTGGTTTGGCGAGCAGTGTCTTAAGCTCTGGCTGTCCCAGCATAATAATTTGCAATAGCTTTTGTTTGTTCGTTTCTAGGTTTGTCAGTAGGCGGATTTGTTCTAATACGTCAACACAGAGGTTTTGAGCTTCGTCGATAATCACCACCGTCTTGTAACCACGGGCATGTATATCTAAAAGGTAACGGTTGATAACATCGATAAACACCTTGGTGCCGGTGTTTTGTTGTGGGTAGTCGATTCCGAGTTCGTCACATATGGTGGCTAGTAGTTCGAGAGTAGTTAGTTTGGGGTTGATGACAAAGGCAATTTTGGTGTTTTCGGGAACTTGTTCCAATAAACAGCGACATACCGTTGTTTTCCCCGTTCCTACCTCGCCGGTTAATAGGACAAATCCGCCGTCTGTTTGTAGAGCGTAAACCAGATGAGCTAATGCTTCGCGGTGGCGTTCGCTCATGTAGAGATAGTGGGGATCGGGGGCGATGGAAAAAGGATTGTCTTTAAGACCGAAATAATCTTTATACATTGCCATTCCGTAACAAAAAGCTGTGTTGTTGTGGGCTGGGTATGCCTGACCGTGTTGGGAACTTACGTGGAGATTTAGCGTTGACAGCAGTTAGAGCCACGCTCGCAGGAGCAATGGCAGGAGACCATGATGTTTTCTGCCATGCCGCACCCTATGGCCAGTTTAACCCCTTTTGCCATAATTACCAGTGGACCGCCAGCACTGGAGATTATTTCGAGGGCTTCACCGGGGATTAATCCCATGGCGTGTAGTTTGCTGCGCAGTTTTGTTCCGCCGATAAATCCTTGGATGTAAACGGTATCACCGCTTTTGCATTTGGACAGTGGGCACATAGAGTTCTCGTAGATAGTTTTAAATTTAATTAGTTATCTGTGTAGGTTGGGTCGAGTAAGACAAACCCAACGGTCTGTCATGATAACGCTGAGAGCTGGGAAGGTCAAGCGGTAATGATAATGGTTATCATTTTAAGTGGTGTCGCCGCTTGCGCGGTATAATTGCTGCCAAAAGATAGAGTCCGCCGGCGATTAGCGCAGTGGTAGCGCCGGTGGGGAGGTCGTAATTGTAGGAGATCATCAAGCCGCTGCCGGTGATAATTATGCCGATGAATGTGGCCAAGAACATCATGCCAAACAGAGTAACAGCATATAGTCTGGCTGTCGCTGCTGGGAGGGTGAGCATGGCGATGACGAGAATTAAGCCAACAATTTGAATCAGGATAACGACGGTGATGGCGACCATGCATAACAACAGGGTATTTAATCTGTCGATATTGACGCCGCGTAATCCGGCGAATTCAGGATCGTAGCACAGAGCTAATAGTTGCTTGAAGTAGATGGTAGTGAATAACAGTACGATTGTGTCGAGTAGTGCGATCATCAGCAGGTCGTAGTCGGAGATCATCAACACATTGCCGAACAGGTAGCTCATTAAATCAACATTGTAGCCAGGAGTTTTAGCGATAAACAGTATGCCGGTTGACATGCCTACAGCCCATAGGGCGCTGATGATGGTGTCCTCCTGTTGGCTGCCATGCTGACCAATGCGACTGACCCGGCTGATGATAATGGCGGCGAGCAGGGCGCTGATCAATGCACCATTCATGGGTTGTTTGCCCATAAAATAAGCGATCCCCATGCCGCCGAGGATGGCGTGAGCAATGCCCCCGGCCATGTAGCCGATACGTCTAACGACGACAAACGAACCGATAACACCGCAGACCAAGCTGGCTAGGAGACCGCCGAACAGGGCATGTTGCAAAAAAGTATGTTGGCTAAGGGCAGCAAAAAAATTCACGATTTATCCTCAGGCGAAAGCCGGGTTTCGTGATGAATCACATTTACCGGATCTGTATACAGATGTTTGATTGACTCACTATCTACCGGTGAAGTGGCGTGGCAGATGAGGGTACGATTTAAGCAGGCAACCCGGGTCACTGAACGGGAGACAAAACCGACATCGTGGGAGATCAGCACGATAGCCACCCGCTTATGGAGGCGGTGGAGTAGCTCGAAAATGCTTTCGCCGTGATGGGGATCGATGTTGGCCGTCGGTTCATCCAAGAGCAATATCTCCGGTTCGCAGGCTAACGCACGGGCGATGAGTACCCGTTGGCGTTGTCCACCGGAAAGGGCAGTCATCGGTCTTTGTTGAAATTGGGCAACGTCGGTCTCGGTCATTGCCAGCCTGGCGATCTCGCAATCCTGTTTGCTGTAACCGAGGAGTGAATGCGTTTTCCCCAGCCGCCCCTGTAATACCGTATCGAAAACGGTGATGGGAAAGGCACTGTCAAAGGTGGCAAATTGGGGGACATAGCCAAGTCGTGTGCGTTCTTGTTGAGGAGAACGACCGAAAACCTTAATTTGACCACTGCCCGGGGTCAACAGGCCGAGGATCAATTTTAGCAGGGTACTTTTACCGCCACCATTGGGGCCGACAATGCCGAGAAAGTCCCCCTCATTTAACGCCAGATTGATGTGCTCTAAAATTGGCTGATCATCGTAGTTGAAACACAGATCCGTTATTGTGATGAGGGCAGTCATGATCACTCCAATGTGTGTTGTAATTGCTGTGCCGTGGTTAGCAGGGTGTGGGGGAGATCTTCGGCCAGCGGGTCAAGAATTATGATCTGTGCGCTAATTTGGTCGGCAATAGCTCTGGCGGCTTTTTGACTGAATTGTTGCTGGACAAAGATTGCCGAAATGTTGTTGTGTCGAGCTATGGTGGTGATTTCCGCTAGTTTGGCTCCACGTGGTTCCTTACCGGATAACTCGATGGCGAGTTGTTTAAGTTGGTAGCGCCTGGCAAAATAGCCCCAGGACGGATGAAATACCATGAAATGACATCCTGCGTAAGGTTGAAGCATGGCGGCAATCTGGAGATGTAGTTGAGTGAATTCACGGCGAAGTTTTTCCAGACGTTGTTGATAACTCTGTCTGTGGATCGGGTCGAGTTCGCATAGGGTAGCGGTCATATTTTCAGCCATTTGAATATCACGTAGTGGATCTAGCCAGATGTGGGGATCAATATCTTCATGGTGCTGATGTGTAGTTGTATGTGTGTGTCCGGTTATTGGCAACATGGCAATTTGTGTTCGTGGATCGGCAACCGTTAGTCCCGGAAAGCTCTGCTGTAGTTTAGGTAGCCAGACCTTTTCAAAGGGAACACCAATGCAAAATAAAACATCGGCGTTGGCTATTTGTACCATCCTGCGTGCAGATGGTTCCCATGTGGCAGGGTTTTGTCCCGGTTCAACCATCACGCTTACCTGTGCAAGGTTGCCGGTGAGTTTTTTTACCAGATATTTTTGTGGTGCAACACTGACCACAATGTTCAGTGGTTGGTGTTGTGCGTGTGCGGATCCACAGCATATCAGCAGTAACATCAACATCTTGGCAGTGCGTGTGATCATGATTATTGGCTCCAGAATGAAATAGCGATTATTTTATATTGGCAAGTCTATATGCAAAATGTATTTTGGTCATGTCTTTTTAATGCGAATGTAGGATTCGTACCCGATTGGGAGAAAATTGGAACCCTTAACAGAAAAGGAAAGATTTCTATGCGTTCATGGATTGTTTTGCTGGCAGGTGCAGGATTGGTGTTGTCCGGTTGTAATATGGAGAAGAAAGATGCCTCCGTTACCTTGGAAACATTGAACCAGAAGGTGAGTTACAGCGTTGGTTATGATATTGCTAAAAATTTTAAAGAAAATGACTTTGACTTAGATGAGAAATTAATGTTTGCCGGATTCAAAGATGCTCAAAATGGTACAACGCCCCGGATGAATCAGGAGCAGATGGGGGCAACAATGGTAGAATTCAAGCAATATATGCTGGAGCAGTATGAAAAGAAGATTGCTGCACAGTCGGAAGAAGCTGGTGCTGCCGGTGCGGCATTTTTGGCAGAGAATAAAGTGAAAGAGGGCGTTGTCACCCTCGAAAGTGGTTTGCAGTACAAAGTTATTACCGCAGGGACAGGGCGTAAGCCGCTGGCGACAGATGTGGTACAGGTTCATTATCGCGGGACCCTGACCGATGGGACAACGTTCGATAGTTCCTATGATCGTGGGCAACCGGCAGAATTTCCGGTATCACGAGTGATTGCCGGGTGGACAGAAGCACTGCAATTGATGGCAGAAGGGGCGAAATGGCAGTTGGTGATACCGGCTGAACTCGCTTATGGCAAACAAGCCATGGGAAATGTGATTGCACCGAATTCAGTGTTGGTGTTTGAGGTTGAGTTGCTCAAGGTGCTTGCGGAAGAAGAAGCCCCTGTTCCTGAAACTGAATAGTCAGGATATTATCGCTGCAAGCAAAAAAGCCGATCTCTGATTGAACAGGATCGGCTTTTTTGCAAAAATCAATGTAGTAACGTAGCTATTTTCGATAGTACGGCTGCTGATTTTGCACCCGAATTTTTACGCGAACAAATTGTAAAATAGCCTAACGAATAAGGTTAGATTGTGTGAGGCACGAACCACAATCTGAACCGTTTGTTGAACAAGCCCGGTGTTACTCTATAGAAAATATCTTTTTGAGACCCGACCCGGTTCAGGTCGATAATCGACAGTGCTGATAAAGTCAGCAGGTAGAAATGGTGTTTTTCAGTTAAAAAGAGAGCTTTACCAGTTTTTTAGCGTAAAGTTATCATATTTTAGACGGAGCTGTCCATAGCCGCTGACGGGCGGTTTTTCAGACTCCTTATGTCATCAGCGGAATATCGACCCAGGATTTATCGATCACATAAGTGTAGAAAAACTTAAGACCATACAGATCAAGCTTTACCGCACTCCAGGAGAGATAGCGCAGCAGATCATTAAAATAATCGAGCAGCTGGTCTGCGCTCAACTGATCCAGATGGGTATCAAAACTATCCACAAAAAACTTGATCCCAAATTGGAAACGTTTTGGGCGAACCACTCTGATTTTGAGCAGCCATTAAGGGCTTGGTATGGAAAAGCAAAAGCGGCACAATGGAAAACATCAAGTGACATAAAAAAAGATTACAGAAATGATGGTCTCGCAAAAGCTCGAAATACCAGAAATGGTACATAATGATTTCAGTATGTTAGGTGCTATAAAATCGCCTAAATCTGACTTTTTGCGAGGGCATCAGAAATTAACTGTCCGAAATAATTAAAAAAAACAGCAAATTACATCTTGCCATCCCCATGGGTTTATAGTAGGATAACTGTAATGATTTCAACTTGTTATCCGGGGGACACATGATCAACGTCAAAGACCACAAAACCTATGACATGTTCAATCCGTTTGAGCATCTTGGTCCGAAACGACTGGCAATGCTGGAATCGTCTTGGGCGCACTT
>JAYEOA010000107.1:0-9029 GCA_034722515.1 Thermodesulfobacteriota bacterium
ACACTGCGGCCACGGTGATGGCGTATAATGTTGGCATACTGTAGCTGGACAACACCCGATCATATATCTGCAACATATAGATAGGAAAAGTTAATTGCAGGACATTTATAAACATACTGAAGAAACCACCATAAACCAGATATGGTCGCCATTGTTTTAGAAAGTTTTTCATTCTTAAGAAATGCTCCTATAGTTGTTATTTTACAACCTGATATACTCGCAAAAAACACTGCAAAAGTCAAGAAATAATCTGTCTCACAATATTGGCTAATTAACCATACAGAATTGTTTTTTGAGGTTTCTATCATCACTCACACATCAAATTTAGATCGCGGTAAACGACCAAGGTGTTTACAAAAAAAACGCACCATACTGGTCAAATGCCAACGTAGATAACGCCAGTGGTATCTACTGGCGCGGCGAGCATTATGAACAATGGTTGCTGATGGACAGACGACTATTTTCTGCCCCGCTTTATGCATGCGGACACAGATATCAACATCTTCATAGTAGAGAAAGAATGTTTCATCGAAGCCCCCTACTTCGTCAAAGGCACGGCGACGAAACAACATAAACATCCCCGCTGCCCACTCTGGGCAAAAGGGTTTATGCCCTACCATTACGGGGTAGCTGCCATCTGACCCGCCAACTCCTTTAACCAGCAATGAAAATGGTGTCGGATAGTGGCGGACACTATCTTCAACCTTGCCATCGGTATCTAAAACTAACGGCACGCCTAAATCGGCATTATTTTCGCTGATACAGAAAATTAAATCGGCAAATGAATTGTGGATAAAGGTAATATCGGGATTAATGACACAAAAAAAAGAGTTTTGGCAATGCTTAAAGGCTGCATTGTGGTTTGCACCAAACCCTGCAGGACTCTGGTTGTCAATAATTTTAAGTTTTGCGCCGCAGCGAAGTTTAGATGGTTCGGGAATATTACGGGTGAGGATAATCTGGCTAACTTGAGGGTAAAGCTCCAACTGGTGAACGAGCTGATCTACCATGACACCATGACCATGGCTGACAATTGAAACTGTTATCATTTAATGAATCCTTAAGCAAGCAGTGCAAAACTATTTGTTTTTGCGAGGTCATCCTATTTGCAACGAAAAAACGCTAGCAGGCTGATAGACTAATTTCTTTCCAACAATTGACCAACCCCCTTGGACATGCTGCGCCGCAGGTCAAGGAAACTAACCTGTCGATTCTTTTGAATCAACCTTCGATCCTTCAACACATAACGAAGAGATTTAATTGCATCATATTTTGCACAAAAGGCGACCCGCCCCTGACCACGCAACGATAATACAAATACTGAAACAACATTTAGCAGAATATGCTGTGGCAGATAAATCCAAAACAATGGCCATGGCATATTTTTAAAATATGTCCAAATCATATTTCTATGTCCGTAATAAACTGAAAAATTACTACGTTTCATTGTTGATGCGGAACCAGCATGCGCAACCACTGCTTCGGGCACATAAAGACAACGATGCCCCAGCAAACGCAGCCGAAATCCTAAATCGACATCCTCAAAATAACAGAAGAAACGCTCATCAAAACCAGCAACCTGTTTCAAGATATCAGTTCGATACATTGCGGCAGCTGCGCAGGGAGAAAAGCATTCTGCAGTAACTTCACCCTCTATCTGTGAGTCCCGTCCAAACCCTTGGCGCCATGCATGACCACTGGTGTGGTAAACATCGCCAGTACCGTCGAGAAGGCTAGGCTCAGTTGCATCGAGCATTTTACAGGCAAAAAAAGTGTAATCGAGATGATTTTGTGTTGCATGTATCAAATTTTCCAGCCAGTCGGGCTCTGGAACAGCATCTGGATTCAATAAAACAGTCCATTGGCTGTTAACAATGCCCCCCAAAGCAATATTATTCGCCTTCGCGAAACCCAGATTTTCTGTTTCACGGATAATTTCAACTGTGGGCAGAATTTCTTCAATGCCAGCCAAAGAAGAATCGGTGCTGTAATTGTCAACCAATAGAACCCTTTCTGGTTGTACTGTTTGACATGCAAGACCATGTAAACACCTCCTCAGCCAGTCGCCGGAATTCCAATTAACAATTACTAAAGCTACAGAACAATGATCATTACACACCGAGGCACATCCTCAAATAAGTACGTATCCTCCGACCAAGCCGGAGGGTGGGGGTTAATGAAACTTTTAATCACGTTATGACATTTTCTATTTACAGAGTTGAAAAAATCGGAGCAGATCCAAACAACGCTGACTCAGCGTCCTTTGCCGACAAAGTCGGAGTGCCATCACACGGCCATTCAATGCCGATTTTAGCATCATTCCAACGGATACAGCGTTCATGTTCGGGCGCATAATACTCTGTGGTCTTATACAAAAAGTCAGCCGATTCACTTAGCACCAGAAAGCCATGGGCAAAGCCCTCTGGCACCCAGAATTGGCGTTTATTCTCGGCCGAGAGATGGCACCCTATCCATGTACCGAAGGTAGCGGAGGATTTTCTTAGATCTACGGCAACATCAAACACCTCGCCAACTACACAGCGCACTAATTTTCCTTGCGGTTGTTGTATTTGATAATGAAGACCCCTTAAAACACCTTTAGTTGACCGGGAATGGTTATCTTGTACGAAATTGACTTCTCGCCCTACTGCTTCATTGAAAGCTTTATGGTGCCAACTTTCCATGAAAAAACCACGTTCATCGCCAAATACCGTGGGTTCGATAATTAGCACTTCAGGGATTTTTGTTTTAATGATTTTCATATAAGTACCTGTTTTATGAATTTAGTTTTAAGTTTTAAGTTTTAAGTTTTAAGTTTTAAGGCTCGTTTAAACTTTACTTTTGATGGATTCTACTAACTGATGAAGCATTTTTGATATTGCCACAAGTTCTGCAACAATTCTCTTCTGCTCATCAATTTTCACAATACCAATTTTTGTTGCAATATAAACTTGGGTCTTAAGCTCTGCTGCGGAACCTTTGGCGATATGCAAGAAACGGATAAATTCTTTCTTTGAATTTCGTTCGGCGCCTTCAGCAATATTGGAGGCAACTGAAACCGCTGCTCTACACATTTGGTCTTTTAAACCATAATCACGACAATCTTTTAACACTGTATAGATTTGCACAGCAAGACGAGATGCTCGTTTCCAAACATCTAAATCTTCAAACGAAGAATAGGCCACATTCCCTCCACTTAAAACTGATCACCTAACACCGCCTCCAGATACTCGCGATAACTTGATTTTGGAGTATTCTCGATAACCTGTTTAAATTTTAGCCGATCAATGAACCCTTTACGGTAGGCGATCTCTTCTAGGCAAGCTATTTTTAACCCTTGGCGTGCTTCGAGGGTACCGATAAAATGGCTGGCTTCGAGCAGACTCATGTGAGTACCGGTATCGAGCCAGGCAATGCCCCGCTCCAACTTTTCCACCATCAATTCACCACGGCGCAGATATTCGAGATTAACATCGGTGATCTCCAATTCGCCACGGGCAGAAGGCTTCATCTGTTTGGTAATTTCGACAACCTTATTATCGTACAAATAGAGACCGGGGACAGCAAAATTAGACTTTGGTTTTGCAGGCTTCTCCTCAATGCCTATCGCTTTACCTTGGGCATCGAATTCAACCACACCGTAACGCTCGGGGTCGGTCACCTGATAACCGAACACTTTGGCGCCAGTGGTGAATTCATTGACAATGCGTGTCAGCTCCATCTTGCCGTAAAAGATGTTATCGCCAAGAATCAAGCACACTGGATCGCTGCCAATAAACTCTTCCCCAACCAAAAAAGCCTGAGCGATCCCGTTAGGTTCAGGCTGTACAATGTAAGTAAAGCTAACCCCGAAACGACTACCGTCACCCAACAATGCTTCAAATCTAGGGGTATCGTCAGGGGTGGAAATGATGAGAATATCGTTAATCCCAGCACGCATTAGGGTTGATATCGGATAATAGATCATTGGCTTATCGTAAACGGGTTGCAATTGTTTACTGGCAACTAGCGTTAACGGATAGAGTCGGTTACCAGCACCACCAGCGAGAACAATCCCTTTTTTAATTCCTGACATTTAAAAACCTTTTAAGTTTTAAGTTTTAAGTTTTAAGTTTTAAGTTTTACTTAACACTTAAAACTTAACACCTAACACTGCCCTTAGGTTTTACCTAACACCTAACTTCAAAATACATCTTCAAACTCTCTTGCCAAGGGGGGATATTCATCCCGGTCGCTGCCACAATCTTTTGTTTTGACATGACTGAATATACAGGTCGTTTAGCTGGAACTGGATATTCATCGGTGGTAATGGGCTTAACCTGCTGTACCTTGAGTGTAGTATTCTCATTACGGAGTTGGTTGATAATTTCACAGGCAAAATCGTACCAGGTACATACTCCTGCGTTGCTATAGTGGTAAATGCCATAAGGAGCCACACTGTTGCAATCTGCACTAGCGCCAATCAGGCTCCAGATTGCAGTGACTAAATCGGCGGTGTAAGTAGGTGTTCCGCTCTGGTCGGCAACAATAGCTAGCTCGTCGCGCTCGTCGGCCAAACGGATCATTGTTTCAACAAAGTTGCCTCCGTTTGGCCCGTAAAGCCAACTGGTACGCACAATGTAGTAATCGGTCAAACCACTGTTACGAATGGCCTGCTCCCCTTTAAGTTTGGACTGACCATAAATCGAACATGGTTCGGTGGCATCATCTTCACTATAGGGTGTTGCTGATTCACCGGAAAAGACAAAATCAGTTGAAATATGCACGAGAACTGCGCCCAGTTGTTGTGCAACCCTTGCCAGATTACCGGGACCTTCACCATTGACCTGAAAAGCGATTTCTTGTTGCGTTTCACAAGCATCAACCTGAGTAAAAGCCGCACAATTGATGATGACAGCAGGGGTTAGCGCAGTGAGGATAGAACAAATCTGCTCTGCGTTGGTAATGTCGAATTCGGGCAAATCAAACAGGTGGAGATCTAATGCAGCAGGAACGTCATGCTGAAACATGCTGGCCAACATACCGTTGCCACCAATGATAGCAATCTTTTTATGAGGATTCATGGTTCACTTACTCCCCCCAGACAAATCGGAACCCAAACGTTGGCGTTGATAGCTGCCATCTTGAACATGCTGACACCATGATTGGTTGGTCAGATACCACTGAACGGTTTTACGCATCCCGGTTTCAAAGGTTTCCCGGGGAAGCCAATCGAGTTCACGCTGAATTTTTCCGGCATCAATGGCGTAGCGTAAATCGTGTCCGGGGCGATCCTTTACATAGGTGATCAGATCTTGGTAGCGTTTGATACCACGGGGTTTTTGTGGGGCAAGTTCTTCGAGTAAGGTACAAATGGTTTGCACCACCTCGATATTCTTTTTTTCGTTGTGTCCACCAATATTGTAGGTTTCCCCGATAATCCCGGCGGTTACCACTGTGTACAACGCCCGGGCGTGATCTTCGACGTAGAGCCAATCACGAATCTGGTTGCCGCTGCCATATACCGGCAATGGCTTCCCTTCCAAAGCATTAAGTATCATCAATGGAATCAGTTTTTCGGGAAAGTGATACGGCCCGTAATTATTGGAACAGTTGGTAATTACCACCGGTAGCCCGTAAGTTCGACACCAAGCACGAACCAAGTGATCGGCGCTGGCTTTACTGGCTGAATATGGTGAACTCGGGGCATAGGGTGTATCTTCGACAAACAGATCATCGCTGCCATGAAGATCACCATAAACTTCATCTGTAGATATATGATGGAAGCGAAACGCAGCTTTGCGCTCGTCATTCAAGTCGTTCCAATAATAGCGGGCAACGTCGAGTAGAATATATGTACCGACGATATTGGTTTCGATAAAAGCGCAAGGACCATCGATAGAACGGTCGACATGACTTTCGGCGGCTAGATGCATGACTGCATCGGGCTGATGACGCACAAACAGCTGCTCAAGTGCGGCACGATTGCAAATATCCACTTGTTCAAAGAAATAACGGGGATCATCAGCAACGTCATTCAAAGACTCCAGATTTCCGGCATAGGTCAATTTATCGACATTGACAACGGAATCTGAGGTATACTGAATAATGTAACGAATCACTGCCGAGCCAATAAAACCTGCACCACCGGTAATTAGTAATTTCAAAAACTTCCCCTTTTATTCTTAAACTAGAACAATATAGTCAGGGATCGTTTATACACTAAAAAAAAATAGCTGTAACCCTTAGTCAAAAAAAAATGTAATCTATTTTAGCCGCGAAGGGCTGGTTCGCAGCTCCAAACATTCGCGCTCTGGAGAGCGGCTCCTACATTATCAATTATCTAAGAGCCGGCTTTCTAGCCGCGAACGCATAGTTAATCAGGACATATTTCTATGAATTGGCATAACATACAATTTTCCATACAATCTTCGTTGTTATTCTACCTGATCCTCTTAACACCTCTAACATTGCCAACGGCTGTTAGTGGCAAAAAAATTCAGCCCCAGCAGTGGTGTAGCGTTGTCGATGATTATGTCGTTGTTGAGGACAAACTATTTAATTATATCAAAAAATTTACTCCAAATGGTGGCAAACGCCATTTTCTTTACACCGTTGCCATGGTTGAGTCAAGGATGAATCCCTATTCTGCGGGTGGGTCATTCGGGGAACTGGGAATGATGCAGGTTCTACCCGACACAGGTAGTTTTGTTTCACGCCGTGCCGGCAAAAATTATGATTTAACCAAGGTCAGGGGAAACATTTACGCTTCACTTGAGTACCTGGATTTTATTTTGGCAAAAATTGACCAACACTGTCCCCCAAGTTTCCCTCTTGACGACAAAGTTGAACTGATGGCTGCCGCATATAACGGGGGAGCCGGTCATATCGCCAAGGGCTGCTCACTCAAACACTACAATTGTAACGCCCGTAAATATGCGCAACGCTTTATGGGCTTCTGGAAAAAGAAATATACGGCCAGATCATACTTCAAAAATCAAACAAAATATGTAGTCAGGAAATAGCTATTCAGCGTGATGGGCACGCAATCCCCATATCAAGGGACGCAACGAGCCCATCCATGGGGCTTATTGTCGCCGTCCATGGCGACAAATACCCTTGCTATGGGGATCACGTACCCAACTCGAGAGGTGCTGAGTAGTTACGTAAGGAAATAGCTTGACTTGGCAATCATAGTTATACATTATACCCAGCTTATGTTATTCGGATATATTCACAGACAAATTCACATATAAATTCAACAAGGAGAACTATCATGGCTAACATTGTACCTGTTTCGGCAAAACAACATGGCGACAAAACTCTGCTACCGCTATCTTCATTTGCATTTGCCAAAGAACAAAATCTTATTCCGGCCGTTGCGACAGAATTTGCGCAATTAGCAGAGAACTTCCCTATCGTTTTCGTTGAACACGAGGGAACATTCAATGTATTTGCTCTATGTGGTTTAAAAAATGGCGAGAATATATTTGTCAATGGTGAGGGCAAATGGATGGCGGATTATGTTCCAGCAACATTGCGTCGTTATCCATTTGTTTTTGCCCGCACCGATGCTACCGAAGAAGAGCAATATGTCTTATGTATCGATGAAGATAGTAACATGCTGGCAGATAAAGGTGGCGTGAAGCTGTTCAATGCCGCAGGTGAAAATGAGCCAGCTTTGGACAAAGCACTTGAATTTGTTACCAACTACCAGAAATCGGCACAACTTAGTCAGCGTCTGTGCTCACTATTGAGCGAAAATGATTTGCTACGCCCGCTAGACCTCCAGTTAAAGGGCAAAGATGATAAAATAGTGAAAATTGCTGGGCTGCACAGCGTCGATGAAGTAAAACTCAACAAATTAAGCGAGAAAGCATTTCTCTCTTTACGCAAAAGTGGAGCTCTACCACTGATCTATGCCCACTTGTTCTCTTTAGGAAAAATTAAAAAGCTGGCGAATGCCGTGCCAAGCCAAAATAAAAAAGGCACTGCTAAAAAAACTGGTTCACTACCAAATAGGTTCTCATTTTAATCATAAAATTGTGACTCAGACTTAAACATCCACATCAAGCAACGACCATAGTACCGGTCACCAACAGCAACAGGATCACCTTGCGCCCACCTGCTTGTCGTCGAAAATCAGTTCCCTGCTTGACCATCAGCGTACCTAACCTTCACCACCACTGTTCGGCGTTCAGCCTGCCGAACGTTGACGACGGCGCTGTTCACTTTGGGCTAAAGAATAACGGCAACCACAGTAGTTCTGCCGGTAAAAACCCTGTTCTTTGGAGATTTCGAGACTGCGTTGAAAACCACCCTGCTTTTTAAAGTTAGCCGCATAAAAATCGACACCCTCAGCGTTAGCCAGTTGATTACCGATTTGATTGATACGATCAGCATCCTTGTGTGGTGAAATCGACAACACGGTGGTAAACAGATCAAAGCCATCGGTTTTGGCTTGCTGTAGCGTTTTTTCCAAACGGAGCTGATAGCACAGGGTGCAACGCTCACCGCGCTCGGGCTCCCGCTCGTAACCCTGAATGCGCTGTTGCCAGTATTGCGGCTCATAATCGCTGACAACCAGCGGCAACTCACAACTCTGGCACCAGCGCACCATCTCGTCGCAACGAATCTGATACTCACGTTCGGGGTGGATATTGGGGTTGTAGTAGAATAGGGTCAACGCGTACTGCTGTTGCAGGCGCTCGATCACCGAACTACTACATGGGGCGCAGCACGCATGGAGCAACATGCGCGGTTTTACCGTTACTCTGGTGTCGGTTGGTGAACATTGAACGGGGCAATTTTGAGTCATGGTGGTTATCTTTCGCTATACACAATTTCTGTAGTAAATTAGTTGGGTTTCGCTTTGCTCTACCCAACCTACCGTGCGAGGGGGGGGGGACGTTGTTGACTTCCGCGACAAACTATCCTATCATCAACGTTACCGCACCAAATAACCCCAATTTAATTAGGACAATTCATGCCTCGTCAACCAAGGATCGATAGCCCAGGACTACTGCATCACATCATTTTTCGTGGTATCG
>JAYEOA010000108.1:0-9000 GCA_034722515.1 Thermodesulfobacteriota bacterium
GGTTATCTGCGTGGTTGGGGTGGCCCAATTAAGGGCGTTAAGCCGACGGGTTATATTGTGGTGTTGGGCGATAAGACGATTTGCAGTAGCTATGTTGCGGATCAGGGTATTGCTGCCCAGTCGGTTTTACTTGGAGCCACTAAGATGGGTCTGGGCGGCTGCATAGCTGCTAAAGTACAGCGGCGTAAATTGCGTGAGTCCTTGGATCTGCCGACTCGCTATGAAATTCTGCTGGTTATTGCCATTGGGAAGCCTGGAGAAGAGGTTATTCTGGAGGCGCAAGAACCTGGTGGTGATGGCTATGGTTGGCACGATGAACAGGGAAATTATCATCTGCCCAAACGCAGTTTAGAGAGTGTTATTCTTAAGTACTAATTGCATAACTATAGTGATATCTAAGGGTCGATGGATGTTTTCATCGGCCCTTTTCAATGTATCCTCGATTTTAACCACCGCCAATATATCGATGGATATAAGTGGCAAAGTTGTGGTTTTGTAAACTATATAGGGCTACATAGCTGGCTAAAATAAAAGCAACCCACAGGGCAATATTTCCTGTTGGCCACGAACGCGACAAAATACCCCGTGGTCCATAGTGGCGGAAGATAAATTTGAAGCCGCGTATCAGAGCGGTGACAATGAAGTCGCGACTGTGCAGACCGACGGAAAATAGGTGCAATATAATATCTTGCCAACCTACGAGTAACGGGCGACGCAGAAACCAATCCCAGTCTAGCTGAATACGCTGCTGCGGGGTCAATAATGGTAGTGTTATAAAGAAAATTAGCGCCGCTGGAATTAGTAGTTGGAGTTGCTCGATAATGTGAGCCAGAGTGTAGGGATGATAGATAGCTACGTTGGGTAACAGTGTGTAAAATTGTTGTGGAAATACTCCCACAGCCACACATAAACAGGCACCGAGTAGCATCGCTAGTCTGGCAACATTGTCTGGGTCACGTCCATGTTCAATGGCAGTAGATTGCCGGGGCTGGAAATAAGTGAGGTAAGGAAAGCGAATTCCGGCGTTAAATACTACCGCCGCCGAACACGCCGTCAATATTAACCATACCCAGCTTAAATGCTGCTCTGCTGCTGACTGAAGAATCAATGATTTGGTGATGAAGCTAGAGGTAAGCGGAACCCCCATGCTGGCGGCCGCACCGATGACGACGCAAGCCGTTGTCCATGGCATTTTATGCGCGAGCTGCCCGAGTTCGCAACATTTTTCCTTGCCAACACTGAGTAGAACACTCCCAGCGCCCATAAGTAATACTGTTTTGTACAGGATGTGGGCAAACGCATGCGCTGTGGCACCGTTAATAGCTGTTGTACTACCGATCCCCACAGCGGTAATCATGAAGCCGACCTGATTGACAATACTGTAAGCCAAGATCCGCCGAATGTTATTTTCCCGCAGCGCATAAATCACCCCATATATCGCCATATACAAGCCGATGGGAATCAACAGCGTTTCACCGGCAAAATAACTGATGAGGACATAGACTGCTGTTTTGGTGGTAAAAGCGGCCAGAAACACCATACCTGTAGGGCTGGATGTGGGGTAGGCATCGGCAATCCAGTAGGAGAACGGTGGCGCTCCGGCGTTGACCAAAAAACCAGCAAAAATCAGCCAGCGTGCTAGCCCGTCAGATTGAATCAAGCCCATGCTCAGGTCTGATCCGCCAACGGCTAGTCCGGCAATGCCGGATAGAAGGAGAACGCCACCGGCGAGATGAATTAACAGGTAGCGTAGTCCCGCGTGCCACGATTGCGTTGTTCGTGCCGCCCAGATTACCAGTGTTGAGCTGATGGCCATAAGCTCCCAGAAGATAAACAGGCTGATCAGGTCACCACACAAGGTGACACTGATGGCACTGCCCGCATAGACAAAGGCACTGGCCAGTTCACTGCGGCTGGCGCTGTTCAGAGCAAACATCCCCCCCAACCACAGGGCTATAATGAAGGCACAGGCAAATAGGCGCCCGGCACTGGTAAGGTGTAACAGTTGTAGCGAGAATCCGGCAACATGAGCGTTCCAACCGTTGTCGAAGGTTAATGACCATAGCTGCCACATGGCGACCGGCGGCAACAGTAATACCAGCAGACGTTGCCTCCAGCCACTAACGGTAGATAGCAGTAGCCCCGTTGCAATCAATAATAATCCCGGTGTGAGGAGGACGTTAGCGGTCATAATAGTCTTCCCGGCGATTTAATAGCGGCGATAGACATAAGGCGATCAGAATAAAGAGTCCGCCACCGGTCAGGCTGATGGCGATAAACGGGGCAAACGTTGGCAGGAACGGGGCACCACAATGGTGATGTATAACCACATCAATTATCGTCAATATTATGGTAACGATCGCCAGTATCATAATTAAACGACGCGGGTAGGGTGATTTTTTCATCGGCCAACTCCTGGTAATTGTGCGGCCAGTTGCAGGGGAATCTGTGGCCAGAAGAACAGAATCAACGTCAACAGGGCGGTGGTGGTTAAGGCGATCACCATTGTCCATGGAGCCTCACCGTGCGGATGTGTTGGTGGGCTGGTTTCTTTTTTGAAAAAAGCAGCGTAGACGATGGGGACGAAATAACCGGCATTGAGCAGGGTACTGAGGAGCAGTATCGCGATGATGGGTACATTGTCGGCGCTAAATGCCCCTTGTAAGATATACCATTTTGACACAAACCCGGCGGCAGGCGGTAAGCCGATCATCGATAACGATGCGATGGCAAAGGCTCCCAATGTCCATGGCATGCGCTGGCCGATACCGTCTAATTCGCTCACCTTGGTTTTGTGAGCGGCGGTGTAGATTGCTCCGGCGGCGAAAAACAAGGTGATTTTGCCAAAAGCGTGGGCGGCAATATGCAGCACCGCCCCGGTAATGGAGAGTGGTGTCAGAATAGCCACCGCCAGAGTGATGTAGGATAGCTGGCTGATAGTGGAATAAGCCAACCGTCGTTTCAGATTATCTTGGCGCAGGGCGATGATGGATGCCGATATGATAGTAAACGCGGCCAAAGCGATCAAAATAGTATTAGTGCCGGTGGCGGTGAGTAGTTGCGCACCAAAGATATACAGTACGATTTTCACCATGCAGAACACCCCCGCCTTGACTACGGCAACAGCGTGGAGCAACGCACTGACCGGTGTCGGTGCCACCATCGCCTCCGGGAGCCAGCGATGGATCGGCATCAGCGCCGCCTTACCGATACCGTAGGCGTACATCAGCAGGAGTAGTGCCACCATGCTCGGAGCAATGACTCCAGCCAGAATACCGCCGGGGGTAAAGGTGGTTGTTCCAGCAATATGCCACGTCCAGATGATGGCGGGGAGTAGCAGACCAACGGAGGTACTGATCAGGATGCCCAGATAATAGCGTCCACCAACGATGGCGTCATGGTTTTGATGGTGGGTCACCAGTGGGTAGGTGGATAGGGTCAACAACTCATAAAACAGGAACAGGGTGATCAGGTTCCCTGCCAGCGCAATCCCCATGGTGCTGGCTAGAGCGATGGCAAAGCAAACATAAAGCCGTGTTTGGTTATGCTCCTTGTTGCCGCGCATATAACCGATGGTATACACCGAGGTGATGAACCACAGTAAACTGGCGATCCCGGCAAACAGCAGTCCTAGTGGTTCGAGGGTAAGCTGTAACTGTAGCCCCGGAAGCGGCTCGGCAAGGATGATTGGTGCTAGATGTAAGGCGTCGGGGCGCAAATAGATACCACATACCAGCGCGAATAACCCCGCCGCCGTGGCTAGAGTCACTCCTTCACGTAGATTGGGAAAGCGACTACTTGCGGCAATGAACAACGCTCCGCAAGCGGGGAGGAGGATGCAGAGCTGTATCATGGTTTGCGTTGCCATTACAGCCCTCCCATCAATATTTTGGCAGCCTGGTGCGCCAGATTGAGGGGGATACTGCTGTCTATGCCAAAATAGATGTTGGCGATCACCAATATCCACATGGGTATCATCAGCGATAATGGTGCTTCACCCGTTTCTTGTTCTATCTCCTGGGCGGGGTTAAAGTAGGCGGTTTCCACCACGCGCCAGATATATATAACCGCCAATAGCGATCCGAGTAAAATTAGTATGACAATATCCCACCAGCCAATCTCCAGTGCCGCTTTGATGAGATACCATTTGCTGATAAATCCTGCCGTTAGTGGAACCCCCATCAAACTCAATCCGCCGAGGACAAACGCGACCATTGTCCATGGCATTTTTTTTCCCAACCCACGGAAATCGCTAAGATATACAGAGCCAACGCGATAGCTTATCGCGCCCATCACCATAAACAACAGCCCCTTCATCAGGGCGTGGTTAAACATGTGGAGAATCCCTGCAGTTAAACCGGTAGTAGTGGCGAAGCTGAGTCCTAGAATCATATAGCCGATTTGGGCAATGCTGGAATAGGCGAGCATCCGTTTTATATCGTACTGAAAAATGGCGACGATAGAGGCGACAATAATAGCGGATAAAGATGGAATGAGGATGATCTTTCCAAAGGTCATTTGTAAAATAGTGCCGTTGCCGATGATACAAAAGCAAAAGCGTAATAACATATAGATGGCTACTTTGGTGGCGGTAGCGGCCAAGAAGATAGTAACAACCGAAGGTGCATAGGTGTATGCATTGGGTAGCCATAGATGGAGAGGGAACAGCGCCATCTTCAAACTGAGACCGACGGTGAGGAAGGCAAAAGCCGTTAGCAGTGTGCGGTTATCACTGCTTAAAATATCGTTGACCCTTAGCTGATGAGCTAAATCGTGGATATTCAAGGTGCCGGTCAGGCTGTAGAGTAAGCCGATGCCGATGAGGATAAATGTGGCGCCGATGGTTCCCATCACCAAATATTGATACGCTGCGGTCAGGGCGCGACGGCGTGGCCCCATACCGATGAGGGCGTATGCCGATAACGAGGATAATTCGAGAAAAACGTACATATTAAAAGCGTCACCGGTAACGGTGATGCCGAGTAGTCCGGCGAAGCACACCAGCAATAGGCTGTAAAAATATGGTTGTGATTGAGAGTCGATTTCCTGTGCGACACTGAGGCGGGCGTAGGGTAACGCCAACGCACATATCCCCGAGACGATCAACAGCACGAAGGCGTTGAGGTAGTCGATGTAGTAGCTGATTCCCCATGGCGCGGGCCAGCCGCCTATATCATAACCAAGTGAGCCAATGGTAGAAACATGAACAGCGATGAGTATGCTGACGGCAAAACTTGTCCAAGCTGCACATAGGGCAACGCTCCAGGCAACGCTCTTGCTGCGGAAGATGATACATAGCGGTGCCGCTAGCAGAGGAATTATAACCTGAATAATGGGAAGATGGGCAGATGGGGTCATAGCGAATCATCCTTGGCGCGAATTTCATCCTCTTCAATGGTGCCGTAACGCTCATGGATGCGTACCGTTAAGGCCAGACCTACTGCAGTGGTGGCAACGCCAACCACAATGGCGGTTAAAATCAGTACGTGGGGTAGTGGATTCGAATACACTTGCACCGTTGTTGGCGCTAGCGTTGAATCAACGAGGATGGGAGCGGTAGCATCTTTAATTTTTCCCATGGAGATATATAGTAAAAACACCGAGGTGGAGAAGATGTTTAAGCCGATCAATTTTTTGATCAGGTTGCCACGCGAGATAACCACGTAAAACCCCAACATCATCAGCACAATGGCTGCCCAATAGTTGTAGTGTCCTATCCAACTCATGCCGAACGCCCCTTGCGGTTACTAAAAGCATAAAACATCATCACCATAATGGCAAAAACAGTTATGCCAACTCCGAGCTCAATCAAGAAAATACCCAAGTGCTGTCCGTCAATCGGTCGTTGCGCCAAGGTGTTGTAGTCGAGAAAATTACCCCCGTTGATGATGCACATCAAGCCGACACCGCCGAATAGTAGTAACCCTGCGGCGGATAGCAGCCGCAATGCGCTGGGACTGATAACGCGCATAGCTTTATCGACGCCGAAGATTAAGGCATAGAGAATGATGCCACTGGCGAAAATAACCCCTGCCTGAAAACCTCCGCCGGGACCGTAGTCGCCATGAAATTGGACATACAGACCAAATAGCAAGATGAGCGGGATAAACATTTTGCTTACGATGCTTAACACTAGATGATCGTTCAACGTCGAGGGTTTATCTTTCTGCGGCGCTGAGCCTGTTTTTCGGCGATAAGTGCCGAGGAGCGCGACCAGAGCGATGCCAGCGGTAAAGATAACGGCGGTTTCTCCAAGGGTGTCGTAGCCGCGATAGCTGGCCAGAACCGAGGTAACCATATTGGGTGGGCCAACCTCGATGGGTGATTGTTGAATATAGCGCAGGGCGACATGCCGGTGAATCGGTGCATCAGGGGTACCAAAGGGAGGGATATCCATGGTGCCGTAGACCAATATTGCGCCCGTTACCACGACTACCAGTATAGCAATCAGCGATTGGTATGAGGGACGTTTTTCATCGATGCTGGTCAGGGTCATGGCACCCAGGAGCAGGATGGTTGAGATGCCGCTGCCAACAGCAGCTTCGGTAAAAGCTACGTCTACAGCATCCATGGTGACAAACAGGCAGGCCGAAAGGAGGCTGAAAATACCCATTAGCATGATGGCGCAAAAGAGTTTGCGAATCTGGACGATGGCCAGCGCTGTAATGCACAGGAATGTCAGTAGGACGATGTTGATAACAGTTTCCATCAGCGCTTATCCTCTCGTCCTAACAACGGTTGGAATCCACGCTGTATTGCAGCTTTGGCTAATGCGTGGGTGGCGGTGGTACTACTTAAGATGAGAAAAAACAGAACGAAGCACAATTTGACAGTCACCAGAGTGAAGCCGCTCTGGAGCATGAGGGCAAATAGTATCAGGAAAGCGCAGGCCGAATCGGTTACGCTACTGGCATGCAAGCGGGTGAAAAAATCGGGTAATCTGTAGATGCCGATGCCGCCGGTAATGCCGAGGAAGCAGCCCAGAACCAAACATAGTACTGTGATTATATCAAGGGTATTGGCGAGCATCATTCCTCCGTATGTGTGAATGTTTTACGCCCTTGCCCTTCAAAAAAGCGCAGTACAGCGATGGTGCTGAGAAAATTGACCAGGGCATAGACCAGAGCGATATCGAGAAAGTCGGGGCGACCGGTTAAAAAACCGATTACTGCAATCAGTAGCACCGTCTTGGTGCCAAACATATTGACTGCCAAGAGACGGTCAAAGGCGGTGGGACCGAGAATCGCCCGAATTATTGCTAGTCCCATCACTACGAGAATAGCCAGAGCCGTTGCCGCATACATAATGATTAAATCTCCAGATTGGAAACGCGACGATCCATTTCGCCGCCGAGCAAGTCTTGGGCGGCACTCCAGGTCAGGGCATGGACTTCGAGCTTGTTGTTATCGACATTGACGCATACGGTGCCCGGGGTCACGGTGATGGAATTAGCATAGAGCATGATCCCCAGCGGAGTTTTCTGGCTGGCATCAATACAGATCAATGTCGGGCTTATATCGAGATGCGGGGACCAGATGCGCCGACAGACATCAATGTTTGCCAACACCACTTCTTTGCTGAGCCAGAGCCAATAAAGGAGTATTTTGGCGGTTAATTGAATTGGCTGAGCTTCTTCATCCACTACATCCATACGCAGAGCGATGAATAGTGTAAGGGCAATAGAGATTGCTCCACAACAGAGTATGAACGGGGTGTAGTGACCGGAAAGGAGCAGCCAGAAGATGACCAACGTTGCTGTGAGATAGAAAAGACGTTTCATAACTCCTCCATGAATTGAACTTACAATATAACACTGTATTTTTTTTAAACAATAACTCTTTTGTGCAGAATTTTACTGGTTCGCAAATCCCACTAATTGATAACTGCGGATTATAACATGTTTTTTATTGCAGCCCAGACAGTCAAGGTTGTTTTACTTCCTCGACTATATCCTAAGTAGGGGACGTTCTTTACATATTAACTTTCTCGACAAAGCAACTAACATTTTGATTATCATCGAACAAGCCCTTACCTGGCAGCCCGACTCACTGCAGCCGGTGAGCATCCCAACGCCTTAGCAACATATTTGCCGGCAATGGCATGAAGCCGTGTCGCTGACTATCCGCCATACATATCAGTAATAAGCTTACGTAACTGAGCAGCTTTAATTTCAGAGAGTTGATCAATTCTCTTTCGTAATCGTTGTTTACTGATAGCACGTATCTGGTCAACGGCAATCTCAGCATTTTGATTGGCACATTTTATTTGCAGTCGAGTTCTCCACTTTGGATGTAGTTTTGACGTCAAAGGACAAATGACAATGGTTTCTAGATTTTTATTCATTGCTTCTTGGCTGACAACAACAACCGGACGCATTTTGTTAATTTCGCTACCTATAGTTGGGGTAAGATCAGCAAAAAAAATTTCATACCTTCTAATGTTCAAAATCATCCCCTTCAAGTCCATCAAGGGCTGTTACGCTCCAATCTTCCCAATCTTCATTTTCAGTTGCCATCGCTTTATATGTATCTTCGAAAGAAAGTTTAACTTCTTTCTTCTTACGCAGAAGCAACCCTCTGTCCGTTTCTTCCAGCATCAGGGAACTGGTGAAATCATATTTTTGCAAAAGTGCTTTGGGGATACGTATTCCTCTGGAATTGCCAATAGAAACTAATTTAATGTCGACACTGTGCTCATTGTTTTTCATGAAACGCTCCTTTTATTTTGCAATAATCGTCAAGTGATTATCGTAATTACATGTAGCGAAATGTCAAGAAAGTACGAATAAAGGAGGGGACGTCCTTTACATATTAACTTTCTAGACAAAGCAACTAACATTTTGATTGTCATCGAACAAGCCTTTACCTCGCTGCCCGACTCACTGCAGCCGGTGAGTATCCCAACGCCTTAGCAACATCTTTGCCGGCAATGGCATGAAGCCGTGGCGCTGACTGTCAGGACTTCATTAACAAAATTGTCACGGTTATGCTCATTGATAAA
>JAYEOA010000109.1:0-8914 GCA_034722515.1 Thermodesulfobacteriota bacterium
CCACACAAACGCTGCCATGCGAGCATCATCAATGGCACGGTGTTGTTGAATTGAGCTATCCACAATTCCGCCAAGGTGCTTATAGACTGTATCTAATCGGTAATTGTTTAAATCCAATAATCTTCGACTCAGTTTTAAAGTACATTCAAACTGCGCAGGCATTCTCAATCCAAATAAGCTGAATTCAGTAGCTAAAAATCGTTGATCAAAAGGGGCATTATGGGCAACCATGATAGATTGACCGATAAAATCATAAAACTCATGGAACACCTCTTCAGGGAGTGGTTGATCATGCAACATTGCTTGATTGATTCCATGTACCGCTTGTGCTTGACGCGCAATCGGTATCCCAGCATTGATGAGACTATGAAACTCATCAATAATTTGTCCATTTACCAGTTTGACTGCACCGATTTCGATGATCCGATGCCCCTGCCGTGGTGACAGCCCTGTTGTCTCGGTATCAAAAGCAACGATGTTCATTTGTAGACTTTCTGAAATGGTTGTTAACGAATAGCGAGGGCATCAACCTTGGCAAACCACTGATAGCGAGCTTCTCAGTCATTTTTACATCTTATTTCAATTGAAGATGATTCCATCGTCAGATTATAGATAACTTACGCCTATAGTAACTGTAGCTCAATGTTTCTAATAAAACTCACCCACCCAGCCAACACCCCAGCAACCCACCGATGGCCAACCATGCCACCAGTTGCATGGCGGATTGCTGCTCTTGCCATCCTCGATCCCAGCTAACTATCCATTTAGCAACCACGGGGTTTTGCTCAAGTACGCTGGGTAGCTGCCAGCGGCAACTAGCGGCAATAAAGTACAGGGGAATTAGCACTAGCCATAGCGATATTCCTATGGCGAACATGGCTAGGATGATAACGATGCCATAGACGAGGCTCATCACCAGGCCGAGGGGGATGCCGAATGTTGTTCCGTTTATTATGCCGTATTGGGATATGCTCCACACCGTGCTGACGATAACGATCAGGGTAACGTAGGGGTAGATGAGGCGCTCTATGGTATCGAAAAAGCACACGATTTGAGCGAGGATAGTTTCTAACAGCCAGCAACTGGCGATTATGGGGTAGGGGGCGGTGGGGTTGGTTGCGGTGCAGCTATTCATGGTAAAATCTCCTGTAGCAATGTGGGCTTAATATCTATATTGATAAGCCTAAAACATTGCTTGGACAAATGATGTCACCCCAAGGAGATTTTTTGCAATTTTGTGCCGTTTTACTCTCCGGGTTTATTTGTCACAACGTCTTGCAGACTACCGGAAATATATTTATGTAAAATACTGGCGACCAGAGATTGGTATGGTAATCCTTCTTGCAGGGCGCGACGCTGAATTGCTGATAAATCTTTACTGGAAATTCTGATGTTAATGCGCTTATCTTTTTTTACCGTTTGCTCTGCAGCTTGGGCTAAATACTTTTTGCGTTCGTCATTTAAGACAGATTTAAATTCATCGGCTTCGAATGCATCAAGTATTTCCTGTTCCTCACGGTCTAATTTTATCTTATCCATATTGGCCTCACAGATATTTTCGGGTTGCTTTACGACTGGGAATAATTGTTTTTAAAAATATTTCATCGGTTGTTTCAACATAGGGAACTATATAGGCATAGTCAGCGATATCGACGATAAAAACCCGTTGATTTGGATATTTTTGTTCATTGGGATGCTTAATATCGTCAAGTAGATCAAATTGTTGAATCGCGAATAAAACATCTTCAAAGGAGATGTTTCGTTCTTTTATCAAGGTTTGATTTTTTTCAGTATTCCAATTGATTATCTTCATGGCGAGAAGGTTAACATGGTGTGTGCCTTATGGCATCAATAATTATCGTAATTAGTATATTTTTGAGTCATTTTATCGATTTCGGCAATCACCTGCTGGCGTAAATCTGCCGGTTCCAGCACTTCGACCTCGCTGCCGTGCTGGAGAATTTTCATAATTATTTCGCGGTAATCGGCTACGGGGATGGTGAGTTGCAGGCGGCCATCGTTTAGTTCGAGATGCTGTTGACCATCGCACCAGTGTTGCTCGCGCACGAAGGGGGCACGTTTGGCGCTGAACAGCAGTTTCACGCTTTTATGCTGCACATCTTGAAAGATACCGCAGGCTCCTTGTATTTTATGTTGCCATGTTGAGGGGGGTTGATATTTGAAGGTTGCCGAGCAGATATGCAGATTGCTAATGCGCGAGATCTGAAAGGTGCGCCATGCTTGGCGTTCTTCGCACCAGCCGAGGAGATACCAGCTACCGTTGTAGTATTGTAGATGATGGGGGTGAACGGTGCGAGTGGTGGTGCTGGTTTGGGTGGGCGCATTGTAGTTGAAATACACTTTGTGCCGGGTGAGTAGGGCTTCGCCGAGGTGCTGAAATAGCTCTTCGTTTACGGGGATATAAGCGTTCCAGTTGGCGGAAAAGCAAGTGGACAGATGTTGTTGGTCGATACCGCATTGTTCCAGATTGCTGAACATCTTTGCGCATAGTGCATTGAGTTCACTGCTTAATGGCGATGCGCTGGCGCTGGTAAGCAGTTGGCGCAGGATGAGGATGGCCATTAGCTCCTGATGTGAGAAACGGGTCCAGCTTAGGCTGTAACTGTCGTTGCTGTAGCGATAACCTCGGCGGGTGGCGTTGTACTCCAGCGGTGCGCCGATGTTGTTAATCAACGCTTGAATATCCCGTTTGGCGGTGCGGCCACATATATCAAATTGACGGGCTAATTTGGGGGCGTTGGGATAGTTGTTTTGCCGAATTTGATTGTCGAACCAGAAAAAACGTTCTATGCGGGGCAGCATGGTGTTCCTTTGCGCAAATAAAATGTAGGAGTCGCGCTCCAGAGCGCGAATGTTTGGAGTTGCTCCAACCATTCGCGGCTTAGAAGCCGACTCCTGCAAGGATGTTATACCACTAGCTTGGAGATGGTTTTGAATTCATCGCTGCCTGCTGCCCGCAGCAGCTCAAATAGCACCGATTCTACATTGGTGATGATGGCACCGGCTTGTTCCATGCGCCTTATGGCGTTATCACGATTGGCGTCATCGCGCGAACAGGTAGCGCTAACGGGGACGTGAACTTGATATCCAGCGTTGATGAGGTCTAGCACCGTTTGTAATACGCAAACATGGGTTTCCATGCCGGTGACGATGATCTGCTTGCGCTCCATGGCGGTAAGTGCTGGCCAGAAGTTTTGTTCGCCGCAGCAACTGAAGGTGGTTTTTTCCACTACACAGGCAGCAGTATTTTGTGCGCGAATACATTCCACTGTTGCGCCCAAACCTCTGGGGTATTGCTCGGTTATCAGGGTGGGGATGTTGAGAACTTCCATCCCCTGTTGCAGAATGGCGATAGCGCCTTCAACACTATTGCGGTTGTTCATCGCTTTGATCAGTCGTTCCTGTACATCAATAATCAACAGTGCGGCGTTGTCGCGGTGTAAAATGGTTGGATGGTGTTGCATCGTGTTCTCCTTTGTATATTTATGGTTTTTGTTCTGAACTTACCTTTATAGCAGGTTTTTGCCCCATGGGTAACTGCTTGAAGCGGCCACCGTAGATGATCGGATCACCCGTATAGCCCAGATCCTTAAAGTCGATATAGTCGGTGCGTTGCGAGCGTTGCCCAACATCGCTACATTTTCCTTTCAGGAAGCTGAAGTCCGTCGTCTTGTGTGCCAGTTGTTTGAAATCTACATGGCGGCTGTCCTGATGACAGCGATCACAGGTTTTTTCCTTTGCTAAACTGGAGTGGCACTGGACACAGGTTAGAGCCTTGTTTGCCGGTACTACTTCGTGTTCCACGCGCCAGTAGGTCCAGGTTTCTTTCCATAACCAAGCGCCACTATAGGGTAGATTGGCGGCATTCATCCCATCGGCAAAGGACTTGGGCCAGTCGTAGTTTTTCCAATAGGCGCTGATATCATTGGCATCGCGCGGAAACAGATGTGGTATTAGCAGGGTGCGGTGCTGGGCGTCAAAAGCCTGCACCCCCTTCATTATCTTGAATGGGGTTATTCGCGCACTCGGGTCGTTACGCGAGCCAACGGGTGCTGTCAGCTTGATAATGTCGGCATTGGTATCGACGGCATCCCCGAGGATAACACGCTTCATTTGGCCATTGTACCAGGTGTAGTCCGGTTGTACGGCGCGATCCCAGCGGAATTCCCCCTTCTTGACATGGTAGTCGGGCAGCCCCTTGGCGTCGCCAAGATCTTGCAACACCGGCTGGCGTTGCTTGTCGCCCGCTTTTGACCAGTCCCACCAGGTTTTTGTTGGTGAGCATTTGGCATAAACCGGTGAATGGCAGGTGTTGCAGTCGATGGTTTCACTGTGCTTATTGAGGTGATGATCGAGCAAGCTGTTGCCCAGATGCGGTGTGGCCGAATGGCAATCCTCGCAGCTGACAACCCCTTCGGCAGCAGCAACGGAAGAGCTGCGCCCGGCGATGCGATGCTTGCGCGTGGTGTGGCATTCGCTGCAACTGAAGTCGAGATTGCCCATGTGGACATCACATTGCGGGTGCGGCTCGGCTAGATTGCTGCCAAGATCGGCGTGTTTGATGGCGTCTCCGCCACCACCGTTAAAGTGACAGTTGCCGCAACTGTTGCGGCTGCTGTGGCCGATGTTCTCGGCAACGAATTTCAGATCGACATCGTCGGCAGGCCAACCGGCATTTGCCGGTGCTTTTTTGTAGGTGCCGGTGGTGTCGTGACATACCAGACAATCCATATGACTGGTATCGGTGAAATCAAAAGTGGGGTCGCTCCAGCCATATCCTGCGTGACAACTTGTGCAACGAGACTCGTTGCTGATGATGCTCACTCAGTAGTTGTTAAGAGCCGTCGTCCCTTTGCCGTGTTTTATCTGTCGGCTTTGATCCTGGGTGTGGGTGGAGGGGCCACGCCACTGCCAGTGTGCCGTATGCAGCATATCGTTGGCTTCATCCTCATGGCAGCGCAGGCACTCGGCGGTCACTTGTAGTGCATCGGGCTTTTCCGGCAGTTTTACCAGATCTTTATGTTCTGGCACCTTGTTCAAATGGCAACCGTTACAGGTGACGGGGCCTTTGTTCTGTTGTTGATGACAGGGGGTGCAGCTCTGATGGTAGGCGGCTTTCAGCCCCAGACGTTCGGGATAGTCGGGATGAAAAGCCTGTTGATGACAAGCTGAGCAGCGCACTGTTTCAGGATGATTACTGTAGCTGCTGTTATCCACTGGGCGCAGATGGTGGCAAATACTACAGTCGCCGCTGCTGGCGGCGTGTTGGCCATGATTGAAACGTACCGGGCCGTAATGATCTTCCTGTGCGTTTATGACGGGGCTGTTGAGGAAAAAATAGGTGGTTTTTGCATCCTTGATCGACAGCTGCGTTGCGTGGAGACGCTGGCTGCGGCGGATGGGGCCTTCCTCTAGCACCTTATCCACCATGGGGACGGTCTCCTGTGAACGTAGACGCGCTTGTTCCTGTCCCGGAGCAGTCCAGATTGTATCGTTGTTTTGTGCCAGACTCGGTTGCGCCAGAGCCATGGTCATTATCACCAGTGCCAAGGTTATTTTTAATCGGAAAAATTGTTGTGTCATGAGGTTATATCCTCCTTGCTTCTGCTTTGCGAGAGAACCGGTAAGTAGGTGACCAGAACGCGGTAGACAAACATCAACGTGGCGATGAGGCCGAAGGTGATCAGTAGCTCGCCCACTGCCGGGGTATAGTGATCCTGAGTTATCGGCGGGGTGTAGCCGATGATGAATACATTGATGCGGTTAAGTACCACGCCAGCGACAATGAGGGCGGCAGCGATAAACAGATAGCGTCGCGATTGACGCCGCTGCGGCGATAACAACATCAGCAGAGGAACGATAACCCCCAGCACCAGTTCAACGATAAATGCATTGGTCTGGAATGTGCCATCGAATAGATAAACCCAGCTGCCGCGCCACAACAGATCACCGATCTTCAGCAGCAGATAGAAGCCGAGCAGAGTGATGGTGATACGCGATAGCGGTGCCAGTACCGGCATTTCATCGTCGCTGCCAACTGAACTGCTTACCAAGGTGGCTTCAACAACCACCATGGGATAACCGACGGCGATGGCCGAGGTGAGAAACAGCAATGGCAAGATGGGGGTGAACCATAATGGGTGTAGTTTTGTCGGCGCAATGAGCATCAGGGAGCCGAGGCTTGATTGATGCATGCACGACAGCACCACACCGGCGATGATAAACACCCACATGGTTTTGCCCAGCAACTTTTCGGCAATACCGAGGAATGATTCCACGGGACGGTTTAAACTGGTCAGTAGGCCGGGTAGCGATACCCGACCCTTGAATTGTTCGATCACCACCGGGAGAAATTCTATATACAGTACATGTAGATAAACCATGACGCACATGGCAACTTCAAATAGTACCGAGTTGGTGTTCCAGTAGACAATCGGTTTCCAGATAGCCCAGGAGCGACCGATGTCCACCAGCAGACCGAGGACGACAAAGGTGTAGCCGAGCATGGCGGTGAGCAGCGCCGGTCGTGTTACCGGTTCGTAGTGATGACGACCAAGAATATGGGCTAAGGCGGCGGTGGTAAAACCGCCAGCGGCCAGAGCGACGCCGGTGGCAACGTCGACACCGACCCACAATCCCCACGGGCGTGCCGTGGTCAGATTGGCTACCGCGCCAATGCCACCAGTGAAACGAAACAGCACAGCTATGCCGCCAGCTGCCATAAAGGCCAGCAGCACTAATACACCGGGTGTCCATAGTGGCCGCCTGATCGGCATAGCATGGTGTGGTACGGGATGGTGGCTCATGAGTCACCTCCCGATTGTTTTTGCTTATTTGAACTGTGGGTTTCCGGTGTTTTATGATTGTGGATCATAACACCGCCCAGCAGGGTAAACAGCAGGGCAGGAGACCATAGAAAACTAAATAGCGAATGTTGCAGGGTTTCTGTCAGGCGCGGCAGGGGTGTGTCTGACAAGGTTAGAAAACCGAGCTTGGCAAATGGTACTCTGGACAGATAAAGCCACGATGTGCCGCCGACCTCTTTTTCACCATAAATATGCTCGACATAACGACCGGGATTATCGTGTAACCGTTTTTTCGCCAGTTTGAGCAGGGTGGAACGTTTACCGAAGGTGATCGCTTCTGTCGGGCAGATGGTGGCGCAGGCCGGGGGCTTGTTCTGCTCACGCATCAGGGTTTCGCAAAAGGTGCATTTCATCACTTTGGGGGTGATGGGGTTGTGATATTCGTAGGCCGGAATCTCAAACGGGCACGCCACCATGCAGTAGCGGCAGCCGATACATTTACTCACATCGTAGTGAACAGCGCCATTACTGTGTTTGCTCAGGGCACCGGTGATACAGGCAGAGGCACAGGCCGGGTCTTGGCAGTGCATACACTGCACCTTGACATAGTCGGCAACCAGTAGTCCTTTATCGTCGATGCGACCGCTGTTATAACGGTTGACCACAGTGAATTTAGTCGCATTGGGGCGGCGTTTTTCCTCGAATATGGTTAGGTCATCAAAGGGGCGTGCCGCAGGCGGCAGCTCATTGATGGCGTTACACGCCTGTTCACATTTGCGGCAACCGATGCAGCGGCTGATGTCCACCAGAGCGCCGAACGCATCAGCTGGCGCTTTTGATTGCCACGCCTGCGCCTGTTTTGGTGCTGCGACCGCTGTTGCTGCACCGACGGCTGCCAACTTGAAAAAATTGCGGCGTTTTAGTTGCATGTCACCTCCACTATTGGATCGTCAAATATCATGTGAATATATAACCTGTTTATATGGAAACAGTGCTGGATAGGTGGTGTTTTGTCAAGGCTGGATTGGCTGAAAAAGGGTCAATTGTTAAAGAAATATTAAATCGAATGTTCATCCGCTCCGATGAACTTAGGGAGAGTATGATGATGGGGACGTTCGTTACATATTCACTTTCTCGGCGATACCACTCACGATGATATGCTGCAACAGACCAAGATTATCTATGCGAGGAAAGCGCAGCGTACTGGGTGGTATCTACTTTTTGTTCCGCTGGACAGTAAGTAAATTTGTATAGAACGTCCCCTTTTTGTTTCCCATTTGTTTCAGTCTGCTTGACACATTGTCATGTGTGCCGTATTGTAGATAAATAAGGAGGAGTGTTATGGCTACAAACTTAGCAATTGATAATCAATTATTAAAAGAGGCATTATTGGTTAGCGGGCTCAAAACAAAAAAAGATACGGTAAATATTGCCCTGAAGGAATTCGTTAATCGACGGAAACAACAGGAAATACTCGAGCTGTTCGGCAAGCTAAACCCTGATGAAGATTATGATTACAAAAAGGGACGAGAAAGTTGAAAGTATTAGTCGATACCCCTATTTGGTCATACGCACTTAGGTCAAAAAGAGCCGGTTTTGAGCAGCATGCTAAAAAGCTTGAAACATTAATTGCCGATCAAAGAGTCATTATAATTGGTCCAATTCGTCAGGAAGTGCTATCAGGTTATAGTGAAATAAGGAAATTTGAGAAGCTAAATAAAAAACTAAGGTATTTTGAGAACGCACCTATCATTGATGATGATTATGTTGAAGCAGCAAAGTTCTCAAATATTTGTAGAAAAAATGGCATTCAAGGCTCACATATAGATTTTCTGATTTGTTCAGTTGCTCACCGACTGCAATCTAAGATTTTCACAACAGATAATGATTTTGGTCATTATCAAAATTATATACCCATACAGCTACTTACCCTCTGAACAAAGAGTTAATGTGGGAGCTGGGGACGTTCGTTACATATTCACTTTCTCGGCAATACCACTCACGATGATATGCTGCAACAGGCCAAGACTATCTATGCGAGGTAAGCGCAGCATACTGGGTGGTATATACTTTTTGTTCCGCTGGAC
>JAYEOA010000110.1:0-1681 GCA_034722515.1 Thermodesulfobacteriota bacterium
TACTATCGCCGGGGAATTTATTATCGAAATTATGATCGTGGATTCCGTGTTGTCCGACCACCTGTGGGGTTGGTCATTGCCTCGTTGCCCTTAGGCTATATTGATATACAATATGGTAGTCGCATTTATGCTCGCTACAACGATATCTATTACCGCCCGGTTGCGCGTGGTTATATGGTGGTTGATCCACCTCCGAGTGCTCCGCCTGCGCCCCAACCGGATGTTACTGCGATCCCCGCCAATACCTTGGGGTCGGTGTCTGTTGCTGTCGAAGTGCTTAATGTTCGTTCCGGACCAAGTCGCCTGCATCCGGTGGTTGAACATGTGGCGCAAGGGGATGTGTTGGTCGTTCTGGCAACGGCTCCAAGCTGGTATTATGTGCGCCTGCCCCAAGGGGGCTATGGTTGGATCTGGGCGGAGTTCGCTCAAGGAACAGTGAGTTGGTCGCATTAAGTTAGTGTTATAAAATGCTTACCCAGCTTGTTGGCTGAATAATTACCATGAAAGTGGCTCAATGAAAACTAACATTACCCTGATTGGTATGCCGGGTGCAGGGAAAAGCACCATCGGTATTATTCTCGCTAAAACCATGGCTCTGGGATTTATCGATACCGATATTTTGATTCAGATCAATCGACAGCAGTCGTTGCAGAAGATACTAGATAAAACCGGCTATCTCAATCTACGTCAGATTGAGGAGGAGGAGATCCTGCGCCTGAATATCGACCATCAGGTGATTGCCACCGGTGGCAGTGCGGTGTACAGCGAGCGGGCGATGAACCATCTTAAATCAATTTCGACGGTTGTTTTTCTCGATGTTCCCCTAGAGGTTATCTGTCAGCGGATTCACAACTTTGATACCCGTGGTATCGCTTGTGCCGAAGATCAGAGTTTCGAAGAACTATTTGCACAGCGCCTATTATTATACCGTCATTATGCCGACGTGACCATTGATGGCAGTTGCGCCTCGCAGGAGGAGATCGCCGGAACGCTTGCGAAACTTGTCACTGGTTCAGATCTGGGGTAGAATGCGCAACCGTAAAAAATACGCTAGCTCATAAATTTTCAGGAGAGCCAACCCAATGGTCGATCAGAAAGAAAAATATATCCCCAAGTGGATTGCTTGGGAAACTACCCGTCGCTGTAATCTTAGCTGTGTTCATTGCCGTTGTTCGTCCAGTGTGGACTCGGACTCAGGCGATTTTAGTACCGAAGAAGCGTACAGACTGATTGACGATATCTGCGAGGTGTCCAAGCCGGTGCTGGTGTTGTCTGGTGGTGAGCCGCTGATGCGTCCCGATCTGTTTGATATTGCTCGTTATGGCACCTCCAAAGGGTTGCGGATGTGCATTGCCACCAATGGTACTTTGGTCACTGATGAGGTGTGCGCCGAGATGAAGGATGCCGACATCAAGATGGTATCGTTATCCATTGACGGTTCCACCGCCGAGATCCATGATAATTTTCGTCAGTGTCCCGGTGCCTTTGAAGGGGTGATACGTGCGGCGGAAACCTTGAAGCGTAATGGCATCAAGTTTTTGATCAATTCCTCGTTTACCAAGCGTAACCAGTACGATATTGCTAACACCTTTCGCGTGGCCAAAGAGTTGGGCGCTACGGCCTGGTATATGTTTATGATTGTTCCCACCGGTCGCGGTGAGGAGATTATGAATGAGCTGGT
>JAYEOA010000111.1:0-6147 GCA_034722515.1 Thermodesulfobacteriota bacterium
TTTAAAGGCAGCACTGTAACTTGCTCTTTTTCTGCTCATTGTTATCCTCCAAGTTTTTTAGCAATATTAACCTATCTTGGAATAAGATGTCTTGGCTTTGTTGTCTGAATTGTCTGGGGTATTATAAGTTTCCCCTCCCTGCGCTAGTGCTCTGTCAACACTAAGTTCGAATCTTCAGCATTGAAAGAGCACTAGTATATGTGGAGGGAGGGGGGAAATCAATTGCTAACCGATATGGGCGTGGTATTCCTGCAAACTGCATACCTCACCCTTGCCTTTTATGCTGGCAGCTATCCCCTTGGCGGCGGCAATGGCGGCTGCCGTGGTGGTGATGTAGGGGATCCTGTGCTTGATGGCCGCCTTACGGATGTATGAATCATCGTGGGTACTCAGCCGTCCGACGGGGGTGTTGACCACTAGCTGGATTTCGCCGTTGGTTATGGCGTCGGCGATATTAGGCCGTCCTTCGTGCATCTTACTGATTGGTTCGCTGGCGATACCGTGCTCGGCTAGATATGCGGCGGTGCCGCGGGTTGCCCGCAAAGCGAAGCCCTGCTCGCTGAAACGTCGAGCTATTTCCAGAGCTCCGCCGCGATCATTTTCGGCGACGGTAATTAGCACCGTGCCCTGTTGCGGCAGCATGGCGTTGGCAGCCTGCTGTGCCTTGAAGAAGGCCATACCGTAGTTGTCAGCCAAGCCGAGTACTTCGCCGGTGGAGCGCATTTCAGGCCCCAGCACCGGATCGACTTCGGGGAACATGTTGAACGGGAATACCGCTTCTTTGACGCCAAAATGGGGGATCGGGCGTCGTTTCAGGTTGAGATCGGCTAGTTTTTCGCCCAGCATCACTTTTACCGCTAACTGGGGCATGGGGATGTTGCATACCTTGGATACCAGTGGCACGGTGCGGCTGGCACGCGGGTTGGCTTCGAGGATGTAAACACGGTCGGCGGCGATAGCGTACTGGATGTTCATCAGTCCGACCACCCCCATATCTACAGCGATCTTGCGGGTGTACTCCTCAATGGTGTCGATGTGGCGTTGAGGGATATTGACCGGCGGGATCACGCAGGCCGAATCGCCCGAATGAACTCCGGCCATTTCGATATGCTCCATCACCGCCGGTACGAAAGCATCCACGCCGTCACAGATAGCATCGGCTTCCGCCTCGATGGCGTTTTCCAGAAAACGGTCGATAAGGATTGGTCGTTGCGGTGATACATCCACCGCTTTTTGCAGATAGAGGAGCAGACTGGCCTCGTCATAGACCACTTCCATGGCGCGGCCACCGAGCACATAGGAGGGGCGTACCATCAACGGATAGCCGATGCGTTTGGCGATAACCAGTGCCTCGTCGAGGGTGCTGGCCATTCCCGATTCCGGTTGTGGGATGTTTAAGCGCTGCATCACCTCGTTGAAGCGTTTGCGGTCTTCAGCCAGATCGATGGTATCCGGGCCGGTGCCGAGGATTTTTACCCCCGCAGCTTCCAACTCAGCGGCGATATTCAGCGGTGTTTGACCGCCGAACTGCACCACAACACCTTCCGGTTTTTCCTTGGCGTATATAGACAACACATCTTCCACCGTCAGGGGCTCAAAATAGAGTTTGTCTGAAGTGTCGGGATCGGTGGAAACGGTCTCCGGATTGCAGTTGATCATGATGGTTTCGTAACCGGCTTTGCGTAGTGCCATGGCGGTGTGAACGCAGCAGTAATCAAATTCGATCCCCTGACCGATACGGTTAGGTCCGCCTCCGAGTACCATGATCTTTTTGTTGGCGCTGACTTCAACGCTGTCGGCAGCATTGTAGGTGGAGTAGTAATAGGCGGCATCTTCCACACCACTTACCGGTACTGCTTCCCACGCTTCACCCAAACCAAGTTGTAGGCGTTTTTCACGCAGCTCTGCCTCGCCGATGGCGAGAATCTTGGCCAGATATTTATCGGCAAAGCCATCTTTTTTAGCTTGCAACAGCAATGCGTCCGGGGGTAACTGACCGCGATGGGCGAGCAGTTGTTCTTCGAGTTCCACCAATTCCTTCATCTGCTGTAAAAACCACGGTTTGATGTAGGTTTTGGCATACAGAGTGTCGATATCAGCACCTTTACGTAGTGCTTCATAAAGGATGAACTGCCGCTCGCTGGAAGGCTCAGCCAATTGCTCCATCAGGCGTTCAAGGCATTGGTTGTTGTAGTCAGCGGCAAAACCGAGACCATAGCGGTCGATCTCCAGAGAGCGGATCGCTTTTTGTAGCGCCTCTTTGTAATTTTTGCCGATGCTCATCACCTCGCCCACGGCACGCATCTGGGTGCCGAGTTTATCTTCTACCCCTTTAAATTTTTCAAATGCCCAGCGGGCGAATTTAACTACCACGTAGTCGCCACCGGGGGTGTATCTTTCCAGAGTGCCATCACGCCAATAGGGAATCTCATCCAGAGTTAGGCCGGCGGCGAGTTGTGCTGATACTAAGGCGATGGGGAAGCCGGTGGCCTTGCTGGCCAGCGCCGAGGAACGCGAGGTGCGAGGATTGATCTCAATAACGATTACCCGATCGCTTTTTGGATCGTAGGCGAACTGGACATTGGTGCCGCCGATCACCTCGATGGCATCGACGATGTCGTAGGAGTATTTTTGTAGCCGCTGTTGCAGATCTTCGTCAATGGTGAGCATGGGGGCGGTGCAGAAGGAGTCGCCGGTGTGCACGCCGACGGCATCAACATTTTCGATAAAACATACGGTGATCTTCTGTCCCTTGGCGTCACGTACTACCTCCAGTTCCAGCTCTTCCCAACCTAAAATCGATTCCTCGACCAGTACTTGGCTTACCGGACTCAGTGATAGTCCACGGCTGACGATTGCCTTGAACTCCTCCATGTTGTAGGCAAAACCGCCACCGGTGCCACCCATGGTGTAGGCGGGACGGATCACCACCGGCAGGGAGATCTCTTTGACGATTTCGATGGCTTCATCGAGGGTGTTGGCAATATCGCTGCGAGCCATCTCAATACCGAGGCCTTCCATGGTCTGCTTGAATATCTCGCGATCTTCACCGCGTTCAATGGCTTTGAGGTTGACGCCGATCACCTGCACTCCATATTTTTCCAGTACGCCGCGTCTGGCCAGTTCCATGGCCAAATTTAGAGCGGTCTGGCCGCCTAGATTGGGCAGCAATGCGTCAGGGCGTTCCTTTTGAATAACTTCGGTAATAGTTTCGGGGGTGAGGGCTTCGATGTAGGTGATGTCAGCCGTCTCCGGGTCGGTCATGATAGTGGCCGGGTTGGAATTGACCAGCAGAATTTCGTAGCCTAAGTTGCGCAAGGCTTTGCATGCCTGAGTACCGGAATAATCAAACTCGCAGGCTTGGCCGATAATAATAGGACCGGAGCCGATGATAAGAACCTTCTTGATATCGTCACGTCTGGGCATGGAGCTCTCCTTTGATGGGGTATATGAGATATATAAATGCAATGGTAGATACGCTGGTAACGAACAACTTTACAGTATGCCAAAAAGAGGATGAATCGACAAGAGATACCTGTGTGGTTGTAATTTTTTACATGGAGATCTTGATTCGAATAATCGAGGTTTTGCTGAAATACAGTCTTATGTTGTGGGGTTGTAAAATCGTTGTGCTGCCGCACGCGGATCTTCATCAGCTAAAATCGCTGAAATCAATGCCATTCCCCTTGCCCCTGCTTCATGTATCAGAGTCATGCGCTGCGGGGTGATCCCTCCTAGAGCGAAGACCGGAATTGTTGCCTGCTCACATACCTCACGTAGTTTTTCCAACCCTTGTGGATTGCCATAAGCGGCTTTGGAGGCGGTGTAGTATACCGGGCTGAAGGTGATAAAGTCGGCTCCTTCGGCTTCGGCTTGGTGGGCGCGTTCAAGGTTGTGGGTGGAGGCGGCGATGAGTTTGTCTGCTCCGAGTAGTTGGCGAGTATGGGCGACGCTGAGGGATTGTTCGGTGAGGTGGACGCCGTCGGCATCGACGGCTAAGGCGATATCGATGCGATCATTGATGAGTAGTTTTGCATGGTACTGATGGGTGAGTCGGCGTAACTTGATGCCGAGTTCAAACAGAACGGCAGCGCTGAGATCTTTCTCTCGTAGTTGCACCGCCTGCACGCCGCCTTGCAGGGCGTCGGCAACGGCGCTGAACAGGTCATGGTGTGGATGAACCTGATGGCGGTCGGTAATTAGGTAGAGTGAGAAATCAACCAGCATCGTTACATGGCGCTGGTGTTTAAAAACGCGCTGTCCCAATCTTTCCATACCGCTTCAAACCCTTGGGCGCGGATCACTTCGCTCATCGCTTCGGGGGTACGGTCATCGTCGATGGCAAACTGTTCGGTGTGCTCCCCCTGATTGGCATGGCCACCGGGGGCGGTGCAGGATCCGGCGCTCATGTGGGTGATTCCCAGCAGCATGAGGTTGTCGCGTAATTCTGCGCTTTCACGGGTGGAGATGAACAGCCCGGCATCGGGGATCAGCAGGCGCATGGCGCATACCATCTGCACCAGTTGTTTGTCGCTGACGGGATTGATGGGTGTGAAGCCGCCATCGGCGGGACGGATGCGCGGGAATGATATGCTGACGTGGCTGCGCCAGTAATGGCGAGCCAGATAGTGGGCGTGTAAGCCGGTGTAGAACGCTTCGGTTTCAAATGGGCCGAGGCCGAGCAAGGCACCGACGCCGATGCGGCGCAGCCCCGCTTTACCGGCGCGATCCGGTGCTTCAATACGATAATCATAACTGCTTTTTTTGCCATAAGGGTGCAGTTGTTGATACAGGTCGCGATCATAGGTTTCTTGATACACGGTTAAACCATCGACACCGGCATCGACCATCTGCTGGTATCCGGCGGTATCCATGGGGTACACCTCAATGCTGATGGAGCTGAACAGTGGCTTGATCCGCCTTACCGCAGCGGTCAGATAGCTATTGTCCTCCATCTTTTTATGCTCGCCGGTGAGCAGCAGGATGGCGCGAAAGCCGTAGTCGTGGATGATCTGTGCTTCTTTTTCGATCTCATCCAGACTCAGGGTGGCGCGGGGAATCTTATTGCTGGCGTTGAACCCACAGTATTTACAGCCGTTACTGCACTCGTTGGACAAGTACATGGGGGTGTAAAGCTGGATAATGTTGCCAAAACGCTGCTGAGTAATATGGTGAGCCTTTTGAGCCATTGGCTCAAGGTAAGGCAGCGCTGCCTTCGATAGCAGGGTGGTCAGATCGCGGATGCTCAGGCGTTCGGCGGCTAGTGTTTGTTCCACTTGCGTAGTGGTGGTATTGGCCATTTGTTCAAGAAGTTGTTCGGCAGGGTACTTTAGTATTTCGTTGGCGAAGCTCATGATTATTCGTTCCTCAAAAATCCGGTGAGGGGGCTGGATGCTTCGGCTTGTTTTTGTTCTTTGCCAAGCCCGGCTAAAAAGGCTTGTCGCCCAGCTTCAACGGCTTTACCGAAGGCTGCTGCCATCAGTGGTGGATTGCCGGCGACGGACATGGCGGTGTTGACCATGACGGCATCGGCTCCTAACTCCATCGCCTCAGCAGCATGAGATGGTGCGCCGAGACCGGCATCGACAACCACGGGGACAATCGCTTGTTCAATGATGATGGCGACACTATCACGGGTTTTTAGCCCTTTATTGGTGCCGATGGGTGCGCCGAGGGGCATCACCGTGGCCACGCCAACTTCTTGCAAATGCTTGGCCAGCACCGGATCGGCGTTGATATAGGGCAGGACGATAAAGCCCTCCTTGACCAGTACCTCGGCGGCCTTAAGGGTTTCGATAGGGTCTGGCAACAGATAATAGGGGTCTGGAGTCACTTCCAGCTTGATCCATGGTTCGCATCCGGCGGCGCGAGCCAGACGAGCCAGACGAATGGCTTCCTCGGCGTCGCGAGCACCGCTGGTGTTTGGTAGTAGCAGGTATTTGGCGCGGTCGATATGATTGAGCAGGTCGTCCTGCTGGTCATCGACGTTAACCCGACGCAGGGCAACGGTGACGATTTCGCCGCCTGATGCTGCGATGGTCGCGGCCATTTCGGCGTTGGAGGCAAATTTTCCTGTTCCCACCATCAGGCGGGAGCGGAAGCTGCGACCGGCAATGATCAGTTCATCCATGATGTGTGCCTTTCTAT
>JAYEOA010000111.1:6247-8778 GCA_034722515.1 Thermodesulfobacteriota bacterium
CCGCCTGATGCTGCGATGGTCGCGGCCATTTCGGCGTTGGAGGCAAATTTTCCTGTTCCCACCATCAGGCGGGAGCGGAAGCTGCGACCGGCAATGATCAGTTCATCCATGATGTGTGCCTTTCTATTCTTTTTGATATAAAGAGGTAGGGTGGGCATTGCCCACAACTTATTTTATGTTTTAGTATTAACCGCCACCGACAAGGTTGACAATTTCAATGTTGTCATCGGCTTGCAGGATGATGGAGGCAAATTGCTCGCGGCTTAAGATGTTGCGATTGTATTCGATGGCAATGCGTTTTTCATTCAGCCCCAGCTGTTGAATAAGATCGCTAAGGGTATTGCCGTCGCTAATGGTTGTAGACTGGTTGTTGACGGTTATTTCCATGTTATTGTTTCTCCTCAATGGGGTCGATACCCAATAGCAGACGGATAACGGTATTGGCCTGATGGTGGGCAGCAATACCCACCCGTGGTGCCATCAGACTGATGCCGGACTCTACTGCGCTGACGCCGTCGCCACATAGATACAGTTTGTTCATCATCTGCCGGGTGCAGATGGTGTTGCTGGCAGCGTAGCCTGCCACACCGGACGCGGCGACCAGCGGTGTATCAGGAAACTTGTGTAACCACAATTGAATGAGCATCGCTTTGGTTTCGGGGCAGTCAAAGGCCTCCACCATCACATCGACGTCGGCAAACAGCCCGGGGATGTTGTCAGCATCGAGATAACATTTCTCAGCCATGATGGCGGTAAATGGGTTGATGCGCTGGAGATTGATTCGCAGAGCCTCTACCTTGGCCATGCCGATCTGGTCGATAAAGTATTGCTGACGATTCAGGTTCGACGGTTCCACCACATCGAAATCGGCGATGATCAGTTTCCCAATGCCCGCTCTGGTCAATGCAACAGCGATTGAAGAGCCTAATCCACCGGCACCGGCAATGCCGATGGTCGCCTTCTTTAACGCAGCGTGAACTTCGGGAGTGTGGCGGGCGATTAGCAACGCCTCCAGTTCATCACAGTCGGGCTGCTCACCATATTGGATGAGGGTGACGTGGTCGCCGGGTTGCAGCGGGTGGTCACTGCTGATCGGAGTACCATTACAGATGATGATGTCGGCATTGGGTTTCAGTGCGTCGCGCAACTGAAACAGGGTAAGAGCATTGTTGATTTGCCGAGGATTTTCGTTGACAACGATATTCATAAGCCGTCGAAATAGAAAAAGGTCGCGAAAGCGACCTTCGCCGGGATTCCTCCCAGTTTCAGCGCCGCTTCCCTACGCCGGTATAATCCGGATCAGGTTCTAAGGGTCGTCCTGTTTTTTTAGGACTCTCAGTGTAAAACTCCCCCAGGGCATCAGTGTAACCTGTGGAAACTAGCAGTTCATCTCCTTTGAAGTCAACTTTTTTATCAATTAGTATTTGTTGTCAGTAAGGTGAACCCTTTTGATTGGCCCGCTTTTTGGTCGAAGGTTGCCGTTTCGCTGCAATTATGTGCCATGTTGGCTCTGCTGACGACATAATCGGCAAAATCAGCCGACCCATTTCTGTAATCACTCAACGCTTGCCAAATGATTTGGGTGCAGCTCTTTTAGGGCGCAGATAGACCCCTTATAAATCGAGATGTTTTCAGGATGGTTTTACATATATGAGGATGTAGGGGTACGGTACGTTGTTCTCCTACGATTTTTGCGTAGAGACGTTGCATGCAACGTCTGATTGGCGCCTCTGTCTAGTTAGTTTGCAACGTCCCCCGATTGTGTACCTAATATTTTACAATAGCGACAAGCTACGCAATATTTCTGCTAGTTTAGCGTCGTTTTGTGCGTATTCTTTTAATGCTTTTAATTGTCGTACCAGCAGTGATCCGTCAACGTGACGTAAGTCTAAATCCCTAACTACTTCTCGTTCAAGGTTATCAAGGCGCTCTACAACTGGTCTGATCATAGTGCGACGATCCCATGCAAGGTAACCAATCAAGGCTACTATCAGGGCAATCAAAGCACCAAAGAGTGCAAGCATTGTATTTTCTAAGCTACCCATTCGGGTGTTTAATGCCTTCTGGCCGGCTTTCATTTCAGATCGAAGATCACTGATCCTCACATCTAAGGCCTTCTGCCCAGCTTCAAGCCCGGCTAATTTTTCGATAATATCCCGGTCGGAGATTCGCGGAGCAACTTCGATAGCTTGACCAATTGGTGCGTATATGGTCAGGAAAGCTAACGTCAGTAGCAGGGTATGTAATATATTTTTATAAGTCATATTTACAATTTAGTTGATCGTATTGTGAAAATCAAGATATTTTCAGGATGGTTTCACGTGTATGGGTACGCTGTGGTAGCTCGGCGTGCCGCCCCCCCCCTACAATTTTTGTGTAGAGACGTTGCATGCAACGTCTGATAGGCGTCTCTGTCCAGTTAGTCAGCAACGTCCCCCGATTGTGTACTTAATATTTTACAATAGCGACAAGCTACGCAATATTTCTGCTAGTTTAGCGTCGTTTTGTGCGTATTCTTTTAATGCTTTTAA
>JAYEOA010000112.1:0-22454 GCA_034722515.1 Thermodesulfobacteriota bacterium
GTTGAGGTAACGCGCACAGTACCAAACGCAGGAAGAACTTCCTTCGTTACCGATGATCGGGAGCCGCTTACTAAATATTCAGTAAAAAGATTGCATCAAATCAATACCTAGCCCATGGCTGCCAGCTACGCACCGGCTACATGAACTGCATTTCCCCCTAAAAAGCAAAAACCCACCTCGTGAGAAGTGGTCTAAGTACTTGTTATTTATGGTCGGGGCGAGAGGATTTGAACCTCCGACCCCGTGCACCCCATGCACGTGCGCTACCAGGCTGCGCTACGCCCCGACATATAACGAAGCGGATTGTCTAGTATTTACCGAACTAAGTCAAGTAATTTATCTCACTATTGACGTTTATCGATAACTCTTTGAGCCTTGCCCTCGTGGCGAGTGATGCTGGATGGTTCGACCAATTTTACCTTGGCACCCACACCCAATGTGGACAATAAGCGCTTCTCTAGCATATCAACGAAAGCGCGTTGTTTTTTCATTTCATCAAAGAATATACGCTCGTTCACTTCAACCTGTACTTCGAGTGTATCCATGATGCCTGATCTCTCTATCACCAGTTGATAGTGAGGCTCACAATCTTCGACCTGGAACAACACCTCTTCGATTTGAGTGGGGAAGACATTGACCCCTTTGATGATGAGCATATCGTCACTGCGACCCATGGTTTTTAACATGCGTACATGGGTACGACCACAGTCACATAGAGCATAATCGAGTTGGGTGATATCGCGAGTACGGTAGCGAATAATAGGAAATGCCTCTTTGGTTATACTGGTAAGAACCAATTCGCCAACAGATCCATGCGGCAGGATCTCACCGCTTTCAGGGTCGATAATTTCGGCGATAAAATGATCTTCAAAGATGTGCATACCGCATTGATGTTGGCACTCACCAGCAACCCCCGGCCCCATCACTTCGGACAAGCCATAGTTGTCGGTGGCGATAATACCAAGGCGCTTTTCGATTTCGTGCCGCATCTCCTCGCTCCACGGTTCACCGCCAAACAAACCGAACTTGAGCGATAAGCAATGGGGATCGATCCCCTGCTTTTCCATGCGGTCGGCCAAGGTCAAGGCATAGGATGGCGTACATACCAAGGCACTGGACAGGTAGTCCTGCATGATCATAATTTGCTTATCGGTATTACCGCTGGAGATGGGGATTACTGAAGCTCCGATCTCTTCGGCTCCATAATGGAGTCCAAACGCACCGGTAAACAAACCATAACCAAAGGCAATATGGACAATATCATCGGCGGTGACACCGGCTGCGGTCATGAAACGCGCAGCTAGCTGCGTCCAGGTATTGAGATCGTTGCGAGTATAGCCAACAACGGTCGGCTTACCGGTAGTTCCCGATGAGGAATGGATGCGTACCACATCACGCATGGGGACGGCAAACATGCCATAGGGATAGTTGAGGCGTAGATCTTCCTTGGTAGTAAATGGCAGCTTGCTCAAATCATCGAGTGAGCGCACATCATGCGGCTTGATACCCAGAGCAGAAAATTTATTTTGGTAGCACGGCACCTGAGCGTTCACCCGCTCCAGTGTGTGCTGCAAGCGTTCGAGCTGGAGTTTTTCCAGCTGCTCACGGGGCATACACTCATTGGCACGATCCCAGATGTTGGTAGATATATTTGATGGTGTCATGATTGATGGTGTCATGATTGATGGTTATCCGCAATTTCAGGAAACATTACCGTAAACCCGCGCCCCTTCGAGAACATTGATATTGTTTGCCGTTAATACCTTGATCGCTGCCTCAGGATCGTCAAAGCGGAAGATAATCACCGCATTGCCGCCACAGCGCTCAACAAAGGCGTACATATATTCGACATTGACGTTACCGCTATCCAGAACCCGCAAAATACCGGCCAATCCGGCAGGACGATCCGGCACTTCCACGGCAACGACCACCGTTTTATTGACGGTAAAGCCGCGCTCTTTAAGGGTCTGCTGCGCCATATCAGTCTTATCTACAATCAGGCGTAAAATACCGAAATCGGAGGTATCGGCCAGGGATAAAGCACGGATATTAATATCACTATCACCCAGAGCCTGAGTAACTTCAGCCAGACGTCCAGATTTGTTTTCGATAAAAATTGAGATCTGTTCTACCTTCATCGTATCCCCCTACAAAAGCTATTTTTGGCGATTATCAACAATGCGCTGTGCTTTACCTTCACTGCGGGTAATGGTCTTTGGTTCTACCAAGCGGATTTTACAAGTGATACCGAGGAGATCTTTAATTTGCTTACGGATCTCGTTATTTAACCCCTGTAGCACCTTAATCTCATCGGAGAAGGTTTGCTCATTCACTTCCACCTGAACTTCCAGCGTATCAAGATTCCCTTCACGATCAATAATCAGTTGATAGTGTGGCTCAACACCGTCAATACTAACCAGCACACTTTCGATTTGCGATGGGAACACATTGACGCCGCGAATAATCAACATATCGTCAGTGCGTCCACTTAAACGCTCCAAACGCAAGTGAGTACGACCGCAGATACACGGCTCGGGCAGAATACGAGTGATATCGCGGGTGCGGTAGCGAATCATCGGAATCCCCTCTTTGGTGATGGTGGTAATCACCAATTCACCCTTTTCCCCATGAGGGAGCACCTCGCCGGTTTCGGGGTTAATGATTTCGGGAATAAAGTGATCTTCCCATATATGTAAACCATTTTGTGCTTCGATACATTCGATGGCAACACCGGGGCCCATAATCTCCGACAAACCGTAGATATCGATCGCCTTGATCCCGAGGTTGGCTTCAATTTCATCACGCATCGCCTCACTCCACGGTTCAGCGCCCAGAATACCGACCCGTAGTTTCAGATCGTTGTGATCGATCCCCGCTTCGGCTAAAGATTCTGCAAGATAGAGGCTGTACGACGGGGTACAGGTGATCACCGAGGAACCAAAATCCTTCATGATCAGCATTTGTTTTTGAGTATTGCCCCCCGACATGGGGATCACCGAAGCACCGAGGCGTTCAGCACCGTAATGAGCGCCGAGACCACCGGTAAACAGTCCGTAACCGTAAGCGTTATGAATCACATCGCTACTGGTCGCACCCGCCGCCGCAAACGATCTGGCCATCAACTCAGACCAAGTGTCGATATCGCGCTTAGTGTAACCAACCACCGTTGGCTTGCCTGTGGTGCCCGAAGATGCATGGATACGCACAATCTGATCCAGATGTACTGCAAACAAGCCATAGGGATAATTATCACGCATATCTTGTTTGTAGGTGAATGGTATCTTGTGCAAATCAGCCAAAGAATGAAGATCCGCCGGGGTCAACCCGGCTTCTTTAAATCTCTTTTGATAAAATGGCACCGTGGCATACACTCGTTCAAGGGTCTGCTTTAAGCGCTTGAACTGTAACGCTTCAATCGCCTCACGGGGTAATGTTTCAAAATCATCATTCCAGATCATGTACACCTCACTTACCGGTTGTTCAGATAACATCGTAATCATTCAGCATAATAGGCTCGCAACCCCCATATCAAGGGACGCATAAACCCATCCATGGGACTTGTTGTCGCCGTCCCTGGCGACAAACACCCTTGATATGGGAGTCACGACCCCAACTGGCAGTGTGCGTGCTGAATAATTGAAAAAATTAACCTAATCGCTTTGACGACCTAACTCAAATGCTTTTATGTTTTCAGATAAAAACTTTTTCGGCACCATCTTTTCGAGGGCTTGGCTCCACAAGGTTTCGTCAATATCGAGAATGTTGGACAATGCCCCCAGCAACACCGTGTTTACCGTGCGCGGGTTACCGGCGGCGGCAGCCAGATTCTGACCATCGACTACGCGGGTATCTTTTACTTGAGAGGCAATATGTTCTTCCAACGCCTCGGGATAGCGTTCAAGTCCTGTGGCAACAGCAGGCGGCATAATGCGCAACCGGTTGACAATAACTTTACCACCAGCCTTCAATAGGGGCAAATAGCGATAGGTTTCCAGCAGTTCAAAACCGAACAGAATATCGGCTTGTCCTTCGGGGATAATGGGTGAATAAACTTTTTCACCAAAACGCACGTGGGAGGTTACGCTGCCACCGCGTTGAGACATACCGTGAATTTCATTCTTTTTTACATCAAAACCTGCCAGCATCAATACTTCAGAAAGTACTTCACTGGCCAGCAAAATCCCCTGTCCGCCAACACCTGCCAAGAGTACATTGGTCACTTTAGCCATTTCTCACCTCGTTACTCACCAGTTTAAAGGCATCAAATTTACACAGTTGGTCGCAAATACCGCAACCGACACACAGCAATTCGCTAACAATAGCTTTACCGCGCTCACCTGCATCTGGTTGCCATTCAATGGCCGGACAACCAATTTGCAAACAGGCTTTACAACCGGTACATTTTTCAGGAACTATCTCCAGTGGTGTTTTACGTTGACCAACATCACGCTTGATAAGGATGCAAGGTGCCTGGGTAATGACCACCGATGGCGCTTCACGCTCCATCTCTTCTTTGATCGCATTGCGCGTTTGTTCAAGATCCCAGGGATTCACCTTGCGCACATGCTTGATGCCCACACTGCGACACAGCAATTCAAGATCAACCCGCTCGCTCTCTTCACCGTCCAAGGTAAAGCCCGAAGCAGGATTTTCCTGCCGCCCGGTCATTGCGGTAATATGGTTATCCAAAATAATCAGCGTTGCCGTCGAACCATTGTAGGCCATATCCATCAAGCCATTAATACCGGTATGTAGAAAGGTGGAATCACCGATTACGCCAACCACCTTCTGTTTGTCGGAGCCACTGAGCACCTTATTCAGACCCGAGGCATTGCCAACACTGGCTCCCATACAAATACAGCTATCCATGGCCGATAACGGCGGCATAAAACCGAGGGTGTAACAACCAATATCTCCGGTGACAAATGCCTTGAGCTTTTTCAGGGTGTAAAATACCCCACGATGAGGACAACCAGGACACATATTTGGTGGCCGATTGGGCAGATCAATATTGGTCTCGTAAGCTGGCACTATCGCTTCACCAGTAATAGCAGTGGCAATACGTCCCGGTGTCAACTCGCCACATATAGGGAGACAGTCCTTGCCAATCACCTCAATCTCCATGGCCCGAACCTGATCTTCGATAAATGGCTCCAGCTCTTCAATCACATACAGGGTTTTAAAACGCTTTGCAAAATCACGAATTAATTGATGGGGTAGAGGATAAACCAACCCCAATTTAAGCACCGATGCATCAGGGAGTGTTTCGCGGGCATATTGATAGGACACGCCGCCGGTGATCACCCCTACCTCGCTACTGCGCTCTTCAATGCGATTAAACGGCTGATTGCATGACCACTGTGACATCTTGGTCACTTGCTCTTCCACAACTATATGCCGCTTACGAGCATTGCCCGGCAACATGACAAACTTGGCAGGATCACTCTTTAAGCTCGATTCAGGAAGATCGGTAAGCGGCTCACCGGGTTCAACAATCGATTTTGAATGGGCGATACGGGTGGTGGTGCGTAAAAAAATAGGCGTATCAAACTGTTCACTAACCTCAAACGCTAACCGGGTAAAATCCAACGCTTCCTGACTGTCGGCAGGCTCAAACATGGGCATTTTTGCCGCACGGGCATAATGCCGACTATCCTGCTCATTTTGTGATGAATGTAGTTCGGGATCATCAGCCACCGCCAGTACCAGACCGGCACGCACCCCGGTGTAGGATAAAGTAAACAACGGATCGGCCGCCACGTTAAGGCCAACATGTTTCATTGTAACCAAGCTACGAGCGCCACCGAGACAAGCACCGATTCCCACTTCTAGGGAAACCTTTTCATTGGGTGCCCACGAAGAGTCGATAGAGCTGTAATTGCGGGTATTCTCAAGAATTTCAGTACTCGGAGTGCCCGGATAAGCAACGGCCATCGTAACCCCGGCCTCATAGGCACCACGGGCAATGGCTTCGTTGCCGGATAAAATCTGTTTACTCATATATCCCCTCAAAATCTGTTCATAAACGAAATAACAATGATTTATACAGTGATCGGCATTATTTCTTGCCAAGTATTGCGCGAGCAACACTATGGGTGTGATCGCCAATCTTTTCAAAATTGTGCAATATATCGATAAAGATCAAACCCGAAGTTACCGAACACTCTCCGGTATTCAAGCGGGAAATATGGTTCATACGCATATTTTCTTCCAGATCATCGATCTGATTCTCCATAAACTGAGCTTTTTCTTTAATATTGACATCCTTCTGCTCAAGTGCCAATTGGATAAATACCAGAAATTCACGGGTTTTTTCAGCAATTTCATCAAACTCAGCATCAGCCATCTGCGAGAATTTAATCTTCTTTTCAATCTTGCGCTCCCCAAGCTCCCACAGGTTTTCACAATGATCACCCACCTTTTCAAGGTCATTGACCATGTGCATCAACGAGCTAATCTCTTTGGATGCCTCAAATGAAATAGGTCGCTGCGATATTGCCACTAAAAAGTCAATAATTTCACGCTGTAACAGATCAATAAGATCCTCTTTTTTCCTTAATCCAACCAGTAGTCGCGTATCTTTATTGTGTATAAACAGCAAGGTGTCATCCAGACATTCTATACACATCTTCGCCATTCGATTGGTTTCAGATCGTGCCTGACTCAAAGCCAACGGAGGGGTATTTAACACGCGATTATCAATATATTTGAGATGATATTCCACCTCAGCATCGTGCCCTTTAATTATGCGCGTCGATATGCTAGCCAACACACCGATAATCGGCAAGAAAATAACTATATTGAGGATATTAAACAAGGTATGAGTATTAGCTATATGTCGGGCAATATAGGGTTTATCACCAATAGTCACGCCAAGACTGGCAGCTTGTTGCTGAGTAGTAACGATAAAATCAGCATTCCCGGGTGTTAACCATGAAATAAATTGGATAAAATAGGGAAAGAAAATCAGCATGTAAGTCACGCCGAGAAAGTTAAACAAGAAGTGGGAAAAAGCCGTACGCCTTGCGGCGTTATTGGTTCCAATCGCGGCAATATTGGCGGTGATAGTAGTACCAATATTTTCTCCCAGAATCAGTGCCATACTGCCTTCGAAGGATATCAGACCACTGGTTGCCAGTGCGAGAGTAATACCAATGGTAGCACTACTACTTTGGACAACGACGGTCAATAATGCCCCAGCAACAACTGCTAAGAGATGATTATCTCCTACCAAGGTGAAAATATGGCGAAACTCATCACTGGTTTTTACCGGATCAAAAGCGGTCTTCATCACAGAAAGACCATAAAATAGCACCCCGAAACCGAGGATGATCTCGCCGATATAGATCCAGTCTTTGCGCTTGCAAAATAACTTCATCCCGACACCAATGCCAATGGCAGGTAGGGCAAACTTGGTTATTTTAAACGCGATAAGCTGGGCAGTAACCGTTGTTCCAACATTGGCACCAAGAACAACACCAATAGACTGAATCAACGACATGAGTCCAGCATTAACAAATCCGACCACCATAACGGTAGTAGCGCTGGACGATTGAATAATCGCTGTAACCGCCAGACCAACAAAAGCGGCCATATAACGATTATTAGTCAAAGCCGCAAGTATTTTGCGCATCCGATTGCCAGCTACCTTCTGTAGCCCCTCCGACATGACCTTCATGCCAAACAGGAACATACCAAGACCGCCCATCAAACCGAATATCAAACTCTGATTTAAAAAAACCGACATACCTTAAATCTCCACGAGGCATTTACATCGTATACAATTGGGAAAAAAATCGCTGAAAATATAACCGAGCCAGCCCTATTTTACAACCGCAAAAAAACAGTCAAAACAACTACCGAACTGCCCCTTTTCTTCCCCTGTCAATCCTGATACAATTCTGGTTTAATTGTAATGTAATTACTCAAGCACATCTTAAGTTGGGCACGCTGAATAATTACGTTTAATTTACGATCAGCCACACATCTGGAGACAAAAAACATGCGTTATATGAGTACTCGCGGTCAAGTTCGCAATATATCCTTTAAAGATGCAGTAATGATGGGTCTTGCTACTGATGGCGGGCTATTATTACCGGAACATATACCCAGCGTCAGTGCCGATGATCTTCGCGCCTTTTCGGGCATGAGTTATCCCCAAATTGCTTTTAATATTATCTCCCGCTTTACCGGCAATGATTTCCCTGTTGCCGATCTGCGTGAGCTGATTGATCGTTCCTATGCCACCTTTGATCATCCTGATGTAACTCCAGTGGTTAAACAAGATGGAGTATACATTCTCGAACTGTTCCACGGTCCTACCCTCGCCTTTAAGGATGTTGCCTTGCAATTCCTCGGCAATTTGTTTGAATATTTACTCGAAGAACGTGGCGAAAATATGAATATTCTTGGAGCTACTTCCGGTGACACAGGCAGTGCTGCTATTTACGGTGTGTGCGGCAAGGATAAGATCAACATCTTTATCATGCATCCCCATGGCAAAGTGTCGCCTATTCAGGAACTACAGATGACCACAGTTACCGACGATAATGTCTTTAATCTGGCGATTCGAGGCACCTTTGATGACGGACAGCGTATTATCAAAGAGGTATTCGGTGATCTGGATTTCAAGGCTAAATATTCACTGGGTGCGGTTAACTCCATTAACTGGGCGCGGGTATTAGCGCAGATCGTCTATTATTTTTATGCTTACAGCCGGGTGCAACCTGAAACCGGAAGCGAGCAGGTTGATTTTGCTGTGCCGACGGGGAATTTTGGGGATATTTTTGCCGGTTACATGGCTAAGAGGATGGGATTACCCATTGGCAAGCTGATTCTCGCCACCAATGAGAACAATATTTTGTCGCGCTTTGTCCAGAGCGGCGACTATTCCGTTGGCAATGTAGTTGAAACATTATCGCCATCAATGGATATTCAGATTGCCAGCAACTTTGAGCGTTACCTTTTTTATCTACTTGATGAAGATAGCGAATCCTTGTGCGCCCTGATGGAGAGTTTTTCCACCAGCAACAGTCTCCAGTTTGATGAACAACTTCAGAGTAAAACCCGTGAAGATTTTACCACCCTCACCGTAGATAAAGCAGCCACCACAGAACAGATACGCACCTTCCACCATAGCACCGGTTATACTCTTGATCCCCATACTGCGGTTGGCGTTATGGCAGGCAAAGAACTGAGCGATCCCGACATTCCGGTAATTTGTCTGGCTACTGCTCACCCAGCAAAATTTGGTGAGGCGGTACAACACGCCATCGGTAGCAACCCCGACATGCCAGACTCGTTAAAAGGGATTGAACAACGGCAACGACGCTGTAATCTGATCGATGCCGATACCGATCAAATCAAAGCATATCTGGTTGAACGAGCAAAATAGCCCCGATGTGCTGCATTTAGTTGGCATCAAGCAACTTACTGTAACTACCCAGACCTCTCCATCACGCTGAGTAATTACAACTTACTTACCGTATCTGAACTACATCAAGAGGATTATAGCCATGCGATTTTTCTACCTGAGTTTAATGACACTACTGCTCTTGTCTGCCTGCCAATCCCAACAAGAAAGCGATACACCGCAACAAGAAGCAGCTACGACCACAACAATCACCACACAGCCACAGCAACCTCAACCTCAACAGCCACCTGCCCCCCCGCTAAAGCTGGATGTTAGCCAAACAGCCCTTGAAGGGTTGTCCCGGCAAGGGGAAGAGGAAGCACTGCTCCATCCAGCACCAACAACCATTGTCAAGGATGCTAAAAAAACCAAGAAAGTTGACATCAGTACCGGGCTGCTGTTTGACAAGGAAGCCAACAATATGGTCGAAGGGGTCGCTGGCGGTGAAGTGAAGATCAATATCTCTCTGGATTAGCAGCTATTTGAATGGCATTCATCACTGCCCTTCCTGTGCATTAAATGCGGCTTTGATCATCCAAGCAATCATCGCCAGACCGATTACCAGGGAGACCACAAACAGTATGAGGGGCGAAAAATCCTGATTAGTTGTCACCAACTGAGTAACAAAGTTTTTACCCAGATATCCCTCGCGCACAAAGGCACGCATAAAACTCATCAGATAGATCAGACTCAGCGTTAACCAAACACTGCCGCCGAGACGCTTATTCCAAGCGGCTCTCAACACCAATACAACCACAATCAAGGCGATGATAAATACGGACGAAGCCAACATGTTACGCCCCATAAACAGTAGTAGAATATCGGCAGGCAAAGAGAGAAGAAACCAGATTCCCGCCACTAACTGCACACAGGTAGCTGCAAAGAACAAACGCATACCAACCGTTAATCCGAGGGCAGCTACATCTGCATCATTGCGCTGCCATAAGCGACTCAGGCAGGCAACAGCCAACCCGCCGACGGCACAGGCACCGATCATCATATGAGTATACCGGGGGATAAGCGTCGCTTCACTCAAATTTAAAAAAGCCCCACCACTATGGTTGAAATACGCTGTCCACGCTTCGGGGTCGAGCATGAGGGTCATATTGCTGCTAAACACGAAACCGATACACAACATCAACACCCCGGACAGCAATAAAACTGGGATGCCGCGACGCCCGAGCGACCAGAATTTGAAATCGTATAGATAGGCTCCGAAATAAACCAACAGCAACACCGGGATGATTCCCAGCCAGAATACACCGATAATCACCGAGCTGGAATAGAGATAATGACCAAACAAGGTCTGGGCAAAGAGCAATGGCGCAACGCCAAAATTGATGGTTAATGCAATCAGTAATGGCAAGGTTTTCGCCAACTGATAAGCCAACCGTTCGCAAACGGGATCTTTACGCCAATGCGACCATAAGGCAATTGCGGTGGTACCAATCATGGCATTCATCAATATAAGATGCAGAGGAAATGTCAATAATAAGAAAATATCGAAATATACTCGCGACATCGACAACACATCTGGAGTAGGAACCAGTGAGATCATTGTGTTCCTCCTTTTGACTGATTAACTAAATAGCTAGCAAGGGCATCCAATTCTGCTTGAGACCCAGAATAATCATGCATACTTGAGTCTAGTTTACTCAAATTAAGTAAACCATTCTGCACATCTTCCCCGGTTTTGCCAACAGCCCAATCGACAATAATATCACTGCCATGACACATGGTACAATCATCAAGCAACTGCTGACCAAGATTAGCAGCCGTTGCTGTTGGAGCAATAGTGATCTCTTTACCATGCAACGTGCCAACCAAGTACGCTGCTAACGCTTTTTTCTCGATCTGGGTACCAATAAATGGCGGCATAAATGGCCGACGTTCATGCATTACACTAAGGTACTTCACCATACCGTTAAATGAGCTGTTAGCGGTTTTTGAGCAAATATCGTTATTAATACCATCCAGCGTATGACAGGCGTAACATTGGAATTTAAATAGTTCAGCCCCGGCTTGTTCGAGATTAGTCTCATCAACCTGGGTAACGGTGCTCCATCTGGCCTTGGATAAAAAACCGTTATTTAACTCAGCAACCCGGGACAACGCAATACCATTAGAATAACGTTGATGGTTAATCACATAAGGGCGCCGCCCCGCCTCACGAATCCATTCGAATGAACCCATCATTGATAAAGCACAACTAGCAACCAACAATGCGGTGACCAAAGTGTGCCACTTAGGCTTCCACAGGGTGCATAATGTCACCAGAACGATAAAGGCTGCGCTGGCAAATGCACCAACCTTAACCGAGTTTGCTATGGTGGGCGAAACACTGAAAATTTCTTGCGTTGCGGAAGGCAAAACCTGGAGATACCAGTAGCCAGTCGGGATAACCACCGCCATGGATACAAGACACCACAGTGATGAATAGCGTGTCATTTTATAGCGAAAAGATTTGTCATCAATAAAGGCGGTGGTAAAAAAAGCAAAGACCCCGGCCAGTAGCGTTGCGATGGCAAAACGGAACCACAACGACGGCCAAAAGGTTGGGTTGAAGAACCCGGACCAGAAGTTATGATCGTTGATCCACTCCCCGGGCGTCAGCATAAAGCCGATAATACCGTTGATCAAAAATAAGCTGAGCCAAGCGGCAATAAAGTAGATTGCTCCCACCTTAAGGTGGGTACGCTCGTCCATTGAATCAAATTTATAGTAGTAAACCAGCAGGGCGACAATTTCGACCAGAAACCAGACCCACTCGGCGGCCCAACCAAACACAAAGGTATGGATCAGTTCCGAGGTAGCATCGGGTTGGATCAAGCCGATGGTAAACCAGATACCCACCCCTGTTACACCGCCATAAACCATGGAGACCAACATAAAGAACTTGGAATGCTTTTTTATGAACTCCAGCATTTGGTAATCGTTATCACGCCGTGCTTTGTACTCCGTCATCACCAGGTACAATCCACCACCTACAGCAAAGTGCGATATGAAAACATGGGTGATCGCAATCAATGCCATCAACATGCCACCACCAATTTCAGGAAGAAACCAAACGGGATAATTCATAAGCTATCCTTTTGAATAAATTTAATTTCGGGGAAAATACTTTCGGGGGAAATGCCGTTAAAGCTGATGAATCCAATCGGTATCACCACAGCCCTGACGCAGCACTTCCACCTGATCGTTGCGCAAACTAATCACCGTAGATGGCTCACCATAGAGCAATCCGCCATCGACAACCATATCCAACATGGAACCCCAATCGTCCTGAATAAAACTAGGATCTTGATAGGTTTCATTGCCGGACACATTGGCACTGGTGGTCACTAGCGGGCAACCTAAACCACGAACAATTTCCCTGACAATATTATTATCGGGGATACGAATACCCACGGTACGCTGCTTGGTGGTTAGCAAAGCGGGAACTACACGTAAAGCATCGAGTACAAATGTATAAGGGCCGGGAAGATGGCGTTTCATCAGTTTGAACGCCAGATTACTCACATGAGCATATTTGGCTATTTCGGAGATATCGCTGCAGATAAATGACAGCGGTTTACGTGGATCGCGCTGTTTAATCTGATAAATTCGCTTGATCCCTTTTGTGTTGAAGATATCGCAACCCACCCCGTATGTGGTATCGGTTGGGTAAGCGATTATTCCCCTTTTTTTTAAACAGTCAACCACTTGATCAATGTAACGAGCTTGTGGATTATCTGGATTGATAGAAATTATCATAATAAATACTTTAATCCTTCGATCTGCTGTAACGCCTGATAAATATCCTGACGTTGTTGATCATTATGTAAATAGGTGATCACCGTGACACACAGATACGTCCCCTTGCTGCTCGGACGATGCTTAATGGCATCGAGGGCAACGGGTAACACCTGATTGATCGCTGCGTGCACCAATGTGGCAAAATCGGCATCCGGATCAGCCGAACCAAACGCTTTAAACTGATAATCACAGGGATATTCCTGTAGCGTTTCACTATTGTCACTCTCTATAACCCGCATCATTCCCCTTCCCGTCCGGTATGACCAAAACCACCGCCATTACGTTCAGTTTCATCCAACATTTGCACTGTTTCCAAACACACCTGTACCACAGGAGCGACCACCATTTGGGCGATACGCTCCCCGTTTTCAATCACCACCATCTTTTGACCGTGATTGATAAGAATGACTTTGATCTCACCGCGATAATCAGCATCAATGGTTCCGGGGGAGTTGACCAGAGTTATGCCCTCACGTAATGCCAGACCAGAGCGTGGCCTGATCTGCGCCTCGTATCCTACAGGCAAGGCGATAGCCAACCCCGTGGCGATCAATGTCCGTTCGCCAGGTTCTAAAGACAGTGGTGCATCAAGGACGGCACATAGATCCAATCCCGCAGCTAATTTGCTCATATAGCGTGGGATACTCGCCGCAGGATGCAGCTTTTTTACCTGCACAATAACGTCATTCATCATGGCGTCGTTCATAATAAACCTTTATATGATTGATCTAAACTAAAAAGTCCCTGTTATCTTCGACAGAAGATGACAGGGACTTGATATTTTACCTTAACATTACAGAGCTAACCTATGGATACCGCTAGCTTTATTCTTCTTCTAGCGTTTGGCCAAGTGCCTCTTTACGCGACAGCTTTATCTTGCCTTGACGATCAACGCCAATACACTTAACCAGAACCTTATCACCCTCGTTGAGGATATCCGTTACATTGGCAACGCGCTCTTTAGCGAGTTCACTAACATGCACCAAACCGTCGGTGCCGGAGAAGATTTCCACAAATGCTCCGAAATCCATAATTTTCTTAACGGTACCATTGTATAGTTTACCAACTTCGGGAGACTGAGTCAGTTCCTTGATCATGCGAGCAGCTTCTTTAGCCGCAGCACCATCACTGGATGAAATATTGATACGACCATCATCCTCAATGTCGATACCACAACCGGTTGCTTCGATAATACCACGAACGGTTTTACCACCGGCACCGATAACGGTACGCACTTGGTCAGGTTTTACGTGAACAGTGGTGATACGCGGCGCATAAGGAGACATTTCCTCACGGGTTTGCTCAATCGCTTTTGCCATTTCACCAAGGATATGCAGACGACCTTGTTTCGCCTGTTGCAACGCTTGCTGCATGATGTCGCGAGTAACACCGTCAATCTTGATATCCATCTGCAATGCGGCAACGCCATTGCATGTACCGGTAACTTTAAAGTCCATATCACCGAGATGATCTTCATCACCAAGGATGTCAGACAAAACGGCAATATCATTACCCTCTTTGATCAGTCCCATGGCAATACCGGCAACAGCATCCTTAACAGGAACACCGGCATCCATCAACGCCATCGACGCACCACAAACCGATGCCATCGACGATGAACCATTGGACTCCAGTACTTCGGAAACCACACGGAGGGTATAAGGGAAATCATCAAATAAAGGCATGATTTTAGTTGCAGAACGCTCAGCGAGCATACCGTGGCCGATTTCGCGTCGGCCAGGGAATAGACGCATGCTGGTTTCACCAACACAAAATGGAGGGAAGTTGTAGTGGAGCATAAACTTCTTGAACTCCATCCCTTGAATGTTGTCCATCCGTTGCTCATCGCTGGCGGTACCCAGTGTGGTGGTTACCATCGCCTGAGTTTCTCCACGGGTAAACAGCGCACTACCATGAGCACGTGGCAACAAGCCAACCTCACAACTGATGGGACGTACCGTATCCATTTCGCGGCCATCAATGCGAATGCGATCTTTGGTCACCATTTGACGCACAACTTTTTTCTCGATGCTGCCCATGATAGAGGAGATCTCACCAGAGCGACCTTCATGCTCTTCAGCCAGTTGCTCCTTAACATCGTTGCGAATCTCTTTTAGAGCTGCATAACGCTCCTGCTTGGCACGAATAGTAACTGCCTTGAGGACACGCTCCTTAACCAAATCGGTAACTTGTGCTTCAAGAGCAGCATCCACTTCAGGAACACTAAACTCACGCTTCACCGTACCAACCAGTTCAGCCAATTTGGTTTGCATCTCGATCAACGGCTGAATCGCCTGATGACCGAAGAAGATCGCCTCCAGCATCTCATCTTCGCTGATCAGATCGGCTTCACCTTCAACCATCATCACCGCTTCTTTGGAACCGGCAACGATAATATCGATATCACTCTGCTCGCGCTGATCCATTGTTGGGTTAGCGATAAAAGTGCCGTCAACACGACCGACACGTACAGCGGCAATAGGGCCACAAAATGGGATATCAGAAATGGTAACACTGGTAGAAGCTGCCAAAATAGCCAGTGTATCGGGATCATTAACACAATCAGCAGAAATAACCTGAGGGATAATCTGTGTTTCAAACAAATAGCCCTTTGGGAACAGCGGACGCATGGGACGGTCGATCAGACGACAAATTAAGGTCTCGCGCTCGGTGGAGCCACGCTCACGGCGGAAGAAAGAGCCGGGAATCTTACCACTGGCATAAAATTTTTCTTGATAATTTACGGTCAGAGGGAAAAAATCTTGCCCTTCACGTATGCTGTGACCGGAAACAACGGTACATAACACTTTTGTATCACCATAGGTGACAACAACAGCACCATCTGCTTGACGAGCCATCTTACCTGTTTCAATAGTCAATGGTTGTCCATTGAATTCAATCTCTACTTTTTGATAAGCCATTTAGTTCTCCTGATGCTACATAAGATTTTTCTCTGCCATTTAGTCTAACAAAGTCCAACATTTTTGCGCCTTTATTCTACACAAAAAAAAGGCTTCAGGAGGTTGGCCTGAGACAACAACCGACCCCTGATTACAAGGTCGGGCATTATCCCCGGACATCCTCCCAAGCCACCTTAAAGCAAATTGCAACGGCTCTTATTACAATAGAGCCGCTGCAATTTATTAACGACGAATTCCTAAGCGAGCGATAATTGAACGATAACGCTCAATATCGTTTTTTTTCAGATAATCAAGTAAGCGCCGGCGCTTACCAACAATCTTCAACAAACCACGACGGGAATGATGATCTTTTTTATGACTGCGAAAGTGATCAGTCAGATAGGTAATACGCCCAGATAGCAGAGCAATTTGTACCTCTGGAGACCCTGTATCGCCCTCCTGAGCCTGATATTCCTTGATAATTTCTTGTTTTTTTTCTGTGGCCAACACTTGTGCCATCTCCTTTCGAACTCATTTAAGTATAATTAGTTTGTGAAACACTGATAGTACTTAACATATCTAAATTACGCTGTAAAGACCAAAGCTAGATCCCGTCTGGAAATACTTTCAGCAGTTTAAAATCGCCCCGCTGCTCCAACTGGCGTTCGGGGTCGTAGCTGGCAACAGCCAACAGTTTATCCTCGTGCATCAACACAACCATATCTGCATCCTGCAAATACGGTGTACTGGTCAAATCTTCTATACGTGGCGGTATACCATCACGCAGTCGATCCCGACCGCTGGTAACTACTTCAAGGGTATTAAAATCATCGAGGATAGCAATAGGAGGTAACAGTTGAAAGTCACCATCAATGAGAGCATCGAGTGAAATAGCCATCGATTCATCAAATCGCCCACTACGAAATCGACGCAGACTGGTCATACATGCGCCGCAACCCAATTGCTGACCGATATCGTGACACAATGTTCTGATGTATGTTCCTTTGGAACAATCAACAGAAATGGTCACTTCGTTAGCGTCGATAGATTCTACTTCCAAACGGGTTATGGTAATACGGCGTTTTTGGCGCTCAACTTCGATCCCTTGACGAGCTAGGCGATAAAGGGGGACACCATTTTTCTTGAGGGCAGAAAACATCGGTGGTACTTGGTCGATATCACCTACATAGGTGGCACAAACCTGACGTATTTGTTCTGCCGTCACCTGACCCACCGAATGTTCGCTGACCACTTCACCAGTAATATCCTGCGAATCGGTCACACACCCTAACTCAAAAGTAGCACGATAACCCTTATCGGTAGCAACTAGAAATTCAATTAGCCGCGTACAACTACCTACACCAATCAACAGTAATCCTGTTGCTAATGGATCAAGGGTGCCAGCATGACCGACACGCTTAACACCACAGGCACGGCGTACCCGTTGAACCACCGTATGGGAGGTTATTCCCTGCGGTTTATCGATAACCAGAAGCCCGTTCATCACCTTAGACCATCTCGGACAACAATTTATCAATACGTTCAAATGTGTATTGGGTTACTTCGTCAATAGACCCGGTAAGTTCAGCTCCGGCAGCATTATGGTGACCACCGCCACCAAGCTCACGGGCAAAAGCTCCAACATCAATCGTCCCCTTTGAACGTATTCCCAGCTTGAATGTTGTCGCTGTAGTTTCACGAAAGAATAATGCCACTTCAACCCCCTTAATTGAACGGGGATAATTAACAAAGCTATCGGCAAATTCCGACCCTACACCAACAATATCAAGCATCGCTGTAGTGATATGCATCGCAGCACAACGACCGCAGTCAGAAACCTGGAGGGTATTTAATGCGTGCCCCAACAATTGCAACCGCTCCACTTCCTGACTTTCATACAACCCGCCCGCTACCAGCCACGGATCAACACCAACATCAACCATCTCACCAGCAATGGCAAACGCTTCGCCATTGGCACTTGAATAACGAAACGAACCGGTGTCGGACAAAATAGCCGTATAGATACACAACGCTACATCAGGGGAAAACGGATGATCCATTGCCGTCAATACTCGGTAGAGAAGCGCTGCGGTGGCGCTGGCTTCATCATCGACATAATAGATGTCACCAAAATCTTCTGAAAACGGATGATGATCAACATTGATCAATGTTGTACACAGAGGTCTTACATCTAAACGGGCACGACGCAGCTCACCAACATCGAGAACAAAAGCAACATCAAAGAACTGCCCACCCCCCAAACAGGTAACAACCTGATCAGCACCAGGAAGAAAATTAAATTTAGCAGGAACACCATCAATATTAAATGCCGTTGCCTCCTTACCCATCTCCTTCAGGGCGTTTACCAACGCCAACGTCGAAGCCAAGGCATCACCATCCGGACCTTCATGGGCAAGCACCAGAAAGGTTTGACCGTTTTTTATCGCTGCAACAACGCTATTAAGTATGTCCATTGTTATCTATTTCTCTAAGAATCGATTCAATATGGTTGCCGTACGCAATTGAGGTGTCAAATTTGAAGGTTAGCTCTGGAACATGGCGTAGCCTTAAACGCTTGCCAAGTTCACGCCGCAGATAAGGTGCAGCACTATCAAGACCTTTTTGCGTTTCATCACTGTCAGCATCTTCACCCATAACGGTAAAATAAATACGAGCCATACGTAGATCGGAGGTCACGTCAACCGACATTATAGTGACAAAACCAACTCTGGGGTCACGCAAACCGCGTAAAATAATATCTGAAAGTTCCTGTTGGATCAATTCTCCAACCCTGATTGAACGTTGAGTAGCCACGTTTCTATCCTTTTCAATAATGATGGCGTCGCAAAAACAGCTAAATCTGGTGATAATAAAACTGCCAGTTAAATTCGCATAAACGAGTTCACTGGCAGTTTTAAAAACACACAAAACAACGTATTATAATTCAGTTTTAAACTCTTCCATTTCGTAAGCTTCGATAACATCGCCTACCTTGACATCGTTGTATTTTTCCAGGCCAATACCGCACTCATAACCCGTCGCAACTTCTTTAGCGTCGTCTTTAAAGCGCTTGAGGGAATTAAGCACCCCCTCCCACACAACAATACTGTCACGCACCAAACGAGCCTTGGCATTGCGTGTCATCTTACCGTCGATAACCATACAACCGGCAATGATGCCAACCTTAGACACACCGAAGGTTTCGCGTACCTCAGCACGACCTAAATGTTTCTCGCGTAACGTCGGTGCCAACAACCCTTCCATGGCATTGCGGATATCGTTCGCAGCATCGTAGATGATGCTATATAGTCGGATATCTACCCCTTCTTTTTCAGCTATCTGAGCCGCTTTGACCTCAGGGCGAACACTAAAACCAATAATAATAGCATTAGAAGCCGTCGCAAGTGAAATATCACTTTCGGTAATTCCACCAACTCCGGTATGCACCACGGTCAAACGACACTTTTCGGTGCTCAACTTGCCCAGAGTATCTTTTACCGCTTCGACAGAACCTTGAACATCAGCCTTAACAATAACCTTCAACTCTTCTACATTACCAGCCTGCATTCGCGCATACAGTTGATCCAGCGACAAACGGCTGGTTTGAGCCAATTCGACCTCACGCAACTTATGCTGACGATGCAAAGCGACCTCTTTAGCCGACTTCTCATTTTCGAGGGCATGAATATTATCACCAGCATCAGGAACCCCGTGCAAACCCGTTACCTCGACCGGAACAGACGGCCCGGCTTCTTGCACTTTTACACCTCGGTCATTGATCATAGTACGGACACGGCCATAGTGTAAACCAGCCACGATAGAATCGCCTATCCGCAGCGTACCATCCTGCACCAAAACTGTTGCGACGGCACCGCGCCCTTTATCCAGACGAGCTTCAACAATAGTACCCCGACCACGCCTTGTTGGAGCTGCGCGTAATTCGAGAATTTCCGCCTGAAGTAAAACCATCTCTAGCAACTGATCAAGATTGGTCTGCTGCTTAGCTGAAACTTCAACAAAAATGGTATCTCCACCCCATTGTTCAGGAACCATCTCAAATTCTGTTAGCTCCTGCATGACCCGCTCGGCATTAGCTCCGGGCTTATCAATCTTATTCACGGCAACAATCATGGGGACACCAGCTGCTTTAGAATGACTAATCGCCTCTTTAGTCTGCGGCATAACACCATCATCAGCAGCAACAACCAGAATAACAATGTCAGTCACCCTGGCGCCGCGAGAACGCATAGCGGTAAAAGCCTCATGACCGGGAGTATCAAGGAAGCAGATCATCCTGTCGTTAACCTGAACATCGTACGCACCGATATGCTGAGTAATACCACCCGCTTCACCATCGGCAATCTTGGCTTGACGAATTGCATCCAGCAAACTGGTTTTACCATGGTCAACATGACCCATAATAGTGACAACAGAAGGACGCTCTACAAGATTTGCAGAAGTTTCCTCCTGATCAATTTTAATATCATCAGCAGATAAAACACTTATTTCATCAAATGCCACGTTTTCGACTTCATAATTGAACTCGGACGCAAGTATCGCCGCGCTTTCATAATCGAGGGGATGATTAATGGTAACCATCGAACCTTGACTCATCAACTCACGAATCAAGTCGTTTGCTTTTACCCCCATTCGTTTGGCAAGTTCACCAACGGTGATCACATCGCTTATACGAATCTTACGCTTGATCGCCTTTGGAACCGTAATCTCGGTTTTCTTAGCAACCTTGCGCTGTTTTTTGCCCCGGCGACCACGTCCACCACGATCAGGCTCAAACACCTCCATCCGACTCCGGCGGCGACGCTGATTTCCATCCCCGCCAGCAGCATAATCGCCCCCTTTATTACCCTTCTTTTTCTTACGATTACCACGTTGATCCCGTGCGGCATCATTCACCGGAGCCTCGGGAGTCATGGCGGGTCGATTTGCAGCTGGACGGGCAGCGACACCCGGTCGTCCAGTACTGGGATGCGCAGGCGCACCGGGCTTAGATGCTCCTGACCGTGTATTTCCCGATCGAGGCTTACGGGTCTGCGGCTTGCGACCACGTGCATTACCTTCACCGCGTAACGCCGACTTAGGCAATTCAACACGCCCGAGAATCTTCGCACCACCACCACTACCCGGCGTTTTTTCGATCTCCTTAACCTCGTCGGCCGGTGAAACTATTGCTGCTATATTGCGAGTAGCGGCTTTACGTTTTGGTGACGGTTGCGGGGTATCTTTCACTATTTCAACATCATCTGGTGTTTCACTATGCTTTTTCACAACAGGATCCGATGTTTTTACCTCTGGCGAGTGCTCAACCACTGGCGTTGGGACAGATTCAACAGGTTGTTCATCAACGCTGGCATCAACAAGAGCATCTACCTTTTCAGCGGCAACCTTTTCTGTAGTTTCAACAACGGGAGCTTCTTCAACCGGCTTCGGAGACTCAACCTTGCGCTTACGACGAATAAGCCCACTACTGACACGCTTTTCTTCAAATGTCACTTCAGGTTTAGCAACCGTATCCTTTTCCTGCCCTAACGTAGAAACAACATCTTCCTCGACAACACTCATATGGCTTTTAGCCTCAATTCCTGCCCGCTGCAAACGTTTGAGCAATTCTTTATTTTCCACACCCATCTGCTGTGCCAGTTCGTATATTCTAATTTTTGCCATCAGAGTACCCCCATAACATACTTATATCGTTGCAGCTCGTAATTTAATGTTTGCGCCAATGGACTTTTCATCAGAGCCACAACGCTACGCTCTGACAAGCCTAACGCCTGCCCTATTGCCGTTTTATCAAAACACTCAATCAATGGCACACCGGCACGTGCAGACCGATGACGTACTTTAGAGCCAACACCCTGCGACACATCAGTCGCCATCAGAACCAAGGCGATATCGCAAGGTTTTTTCAGTGAAGCCAAAACTAGCTGACTGCCACTTGCGGCTAAATCTGCCTTGCGTGCCATACCGATCAAATTTAACACACGAGCCGTTACCTGCTCCTGCAATGAACCGATCAGCCGGTCAACATCTACATTCAATTGAGAATTCTTCAAAGACCGGGTAAACGCTTTGCGTTGTACGGCCTGAGTTATACAATTTTTATTCAAACATGAATAGGTTCCACGACCGGGCAATTTATGCTGATAATCAACCAACAACATACCGTCTGGTGCAGCAACATAGCGAATCAGCACATCTTGTGCTGCCGTCACTCGACACGAAACACATGTCCTTAAAACTTTACGTTTTTCTTTCACCAACGAGAATTACTCCACCTGATTCGTTACCTTTTAATCTTCTTCAGCCACGGTCTCGTCAGCTACGGTCTC
>JAYEOA010000112.1:22554-31379 GCA_034722515.1 Thermodesulfobacteriota bacterium
CTGCCGTCACTCGACACGAAACACATGTCCTTAAAACTTTACGTTTTTCTTTCACCAACGAGAATTACTCCACCTGATTCGTTACCTTTTAATCTTCTTCAGCCACGGTCTCGTCAGCTACGGTCTCTTCAGCCACGGTCTCTTCAGCCACGGTCTCGTCAGCCACGGTCTCATCAGCTACGGTCTCATCCACTTCATCAACCTCTGCATCACCATCATCCTGATCACGTTCAGCAGCGCGAGTTTCGCTTTTGATGTCGATCTTCCAACCGATCAAGCGGGCAGCTAAACGTACATTTTGCCCTTTTTTACCAATGGCCAATGACAGTTGGTCATCAGGAACAACAATCTCCATCGCCTGTTCTTCGTTATCCACATAGACACGCGAAACATCTGCAGGAGCTAATGCCGAGCAGGCAAAACGTGCCATATCATGATTCCAGGGGATAATATCAATTTTCTCCCCACGTAATTCAGAGACAACATTCTGTACCCGGGATCCACGCATACCGACACAAGCACCTACCGGATCGACATCTGGGTCATGTGAAACTACAGCAATTTTGGCGCGACTTCCCGGCTCACGAGAGCAGGAGATAATCTCAACAATTCCTTCTGCTATCTCAGGCACCTCGGTCTTAAACAACTCAATCACCAAGCTGGGATGAGTACGGGACATAATAATTTGCGGCCCCTTTGGTGACATTTTGACTTCAGCAATGTAGCCACGCACACGATCAGACTGGCGGTAATTTTCACGCGGAACCTGCTCACGATGCGGCAACAGCGCTTCAGCACGACCAAGATCGACAATAAGATCTCCCCGCTCGTAGCGGCGCACTATTCCGTTAACCAGCTCACCGACACGTTCTTTAAATTCGTTGTATATTCCTTCGCGTTCAGCTTCACGAACTTTTTGGATAATAACCTGCTTTGCAGTTTGAGCCGCTATACGACTAAAACTGCCAGAATCCATCTTCATCCCTAGCGAATCACCGCACTCAGCCTCTGGATCAATTTCACGCGCCTCACCGAGATCTATCTCTTTATACGAGTCCTGAACCTCCTCGACAACCGTAACAAATTCAAACAGTTCCACTTCGCCATGCTCGTTATTATAGTGGGCTTCGAGGTCACGAGTATTGCGATATTTTTTATTTGCAGCAGAAAGGACAGCAGACTCCAGAGCTTCAACCAATACAGACCGGTCAACCCCCTTATCCTTTACCACCTGATCAATAACGTGGTTGAGATTCGCAACCATTTTAAATCTCCTATACTTTATCTACACCTGACCATTTCAGGCAACGGAAGTACCGACATCGAACAGCTATAAAAAATTAGCATGTCGGGTATTTATTTTAAAATTGAGGTTCAATGTTGACTTTTTCCAGATCATCCCGAGAAAGTTCAACCCGACTTTCAGGTTGATCCTGCTGATAGATGATCACCTTTCCCTGCTCAAGGCCGACCAGCTCGCCAACAAAGGTTTTGCGCCGATAACCACGACCATCAGGATCAAGTGCCACCAGCGTTTTAGCCCGGACAATTAGCCCTTTGAAACGCTCAAAATCAGCATCTTTCTTAATGATTCTATCCATCCCTGGAGATGAAACCTCAAGACGATAAGGAACGGTTAAAACCTCTTCAACATCTAGGATCGCACTCAATTCACGACTAAAAGCAGCGCACAGATCAAGATTGATACCGTCCGACCTGTCGATAAAAAAACGTAGCAACCATTCAACGCCATGTTGTTGATATTCCAGATCGACCAGCTCTAACCCCATATCTTCTAAAATAGGCTCAGCGATCAACATCATTTGCTCTACAACAGTTTCTTGCAACATGTTCGAACCTTGCTAAAAACAAAAAAAGTGAGCAAAAAGCTCACTTCTCAAATAAATGAAAAGGTTAAATCCCGCACTATTTAGCACGGTGCAACGGAAATAACAAGTAAAAAGTCAGTATCAGAAATTCCCGACAAAACCTCTCACCACAGACTCAAACTCGATCTAAAACAGCAAGTACTTCGGTATGAGCTGTTTGGGGGAACATGTCAATTGGTTGAATCGACCTCAGTTGATAGCAACCCTCCAGCAAAACCTTCAAATCACGCATCAAGGTGTGCTGATCACAGGAGACATAAACAATACGCCGCGGTTGCAACTTCATCAGTGGCAACACCGCTTCTTTGGCACCCGCTCTAGGTGGGTCAAGAATTACCACATCCACCTGCTCTTGCACAGAAAGGATAAATTTCTCCACCGATTCAGCATAAAATGCGCTGTTCTCTATACCATTTTTTGCGGCATTACTCTTAGCCAGTTCAATTGAGGGAACATACCCTTCAACACCGATCACCCGCTTTGCCAAACCCGCCAACGGCAAAGCAAAATTACCCATACCGCAATACAAATCAAGAACGGTATCATCGACCCCAACTGCAGCGGAGCGTTTAACCAGCTCAACCAGTACCCGATTTTGCTGCAAATTTATTTGAGCAAAACCGCCAGGAGCATAGGCCAACATTATAGCAGGATCATCAACCTCAAGATAAACATCCCGCTCTCCCTTGATCTGTTGCAACCGTGCACAGCGATCCCCCCGAACAAACAACGCCACCGGAAGATAATCAACATGCTCAGCCAACCACTCGCAAAAATTGCCGACCTGACCACTGTTGATATGGACAATCACCCGGGGCGAGCCACTATCGCCAACGGCCACGTCAATCTGCTGAATTTGATTCGCATAGGGGCTATCATCAAACAATTGGCGCAACTGTGGCATCAGAATATTGATCTTCGGATCGACGACATGACACGAGATCAAGTCCACCACTGTATGGCTGCCACGGCGATAAAAACCCAGCTTAAAACCACTGGAGGTCGTGCGACACTTAAACTGCACCCGACTACGATAACCCAGCGGCTGTGGGCTAACCAGCAACGGCTTGATCACAGCAGGATCGGGAGACAGCTGATGGAGGCAATTTTCGCGAAATAGGCGCTCCTTCCAATTACATTGATCAGCATAGGAGAGCTGCTGCCAATCGCAACCACCACAATCATCAAAATGATTACACGGCGGCTTAATGCGCATGGGCGACGGCGTCAGCACCTCAAGTAATTGTCCTTTGGCATAGCGTTTTTTTTCAACCACCAGACGGCAACGCACATGATCACCCGGCACAGTGCCACTGACAAATACAGCCTTACCATCCAGATGCCCCAGACCATCGCCACCATGGGTTAAGGTGGTAATCTCCAGCGTTACACTCATTTCAAACCCGGCAACAAGATGCTTTTGCGCTTTACAAGTGATTGCATAAATTTATCAGGGAACACAGGGCGCTCCATGTAAGGCATCGTTCCACAACGAAATGAATCGATGAGTTTGGTCTGAACAACGGTAACATCGTCACCACTGACCCCCATCCGTTCCAAGGTCTGGAATTTATGGGCAACAGCGTGGTTATCCACAGCAAAGCGTAACTCAACGTCGATACACACCCGATGATAATCCCCATAATAGCGATTGGTTTTATCAACAAAATCGATTTGCACCCCATTTGCCAAATGCTCGCTGACCAAGACATCTGTCATTGTTATTCTTCTCCGTGTTTAGTTTTTCTCGTCAAGCTGGTTATACAGCCAACCGATGCGCCGCCATAGCCCCTGCAATACGCGGACATCGCGCTCGGTCAAGCCTGCTCGACCAAAAATCCGCCGATAGGTGCGTAAAATATGATCCGGGTTGCTATCAACAAGATACTCAATATTAGTCAACGAGGTACGCATACGAGCGAACATATCCTCAAGATCAGCACTTTTAGCTAAATCGCTCCCGGCTGAGGGTGTTTCGATGGCGACACCAGCCACCTTCGATATCTCGTATAAACACAGCGATACCGCCTGGGCAAGATTCATTGATGGAAACGCATCACAGGTCGGTATGGTGATAAAACGTTGACACAGATCCAACTCCTCGGTCAACAGACCACGATCTTCGCGCCCGAAAACCACAGCCATCGACACCTGTGTGCCCAACTGGTTCAGAGCTTGTGCCGCGCCATCGGGAGTAAGAAAATCATCGCGATAGCGACCAAAACGCCGTGTTGTCCCCAGAGTATATTGACGATCACTCAAGGCGGCGGTCAAGGTGGGAAATACCACGGCACCTTCGAGTAAATCCCCGGCCTTTACCGCCATCTGCCGCGCATCTTCGCATAAATGATCGGTTTGAGGATCGACCAGCCGTAGATCGCTAAAACCAAAATTAGCCATCGCTCGGCACACCGAACCAATATTCAGCGATCCCTGCGGTTCCACCAGTACAATGGCGATATCACTCGCAGCGTCCCCCTGATTAACGCATGCGTGGTTCACAACCCACCTCTCGCCACTGTGCATAGCGTTGTCTGGCCGCCATACGCAATGTTTCATCATAGGTTTCGGCAAAATCGATCACATGCTCAAATTGACGCATAAACGCCAGTGAACACGGGACGGCGGTAATCAGCACCGTAGCTGCATTGGAATTGCGCTCCCCGGTACCGATAGCAATCGCCTCTTCGTGACATTCCACCGCGCCATTATCCCAAACATGTGGCAAAAACGTCCCCTTGTCCCACGTCCACATAAAACGATCCAGAGTCAACGCCTGATTATCGTCGACAACAATAATGAGTACACGTTTCCCTTGAGCAAAAAACTCTGCGGACAAGGTACACAGATGAAGTGCTTTTTCAGGCTTATCCAGCTCAATAAATTCAACAATGGGCATTAAACACCTTCGCGGCTAAAGCCGTTCCTACGAAAGCAATGCTTGACGACAAAATAGCGCTCCGGCTTCAAGCGCCTGGTGATTCATCGGTAGAAAGCGATGGTTGCGTTCCGGCAACACCTCTTCCAACGCGGCCTTGAGCGAATCAACCGCAACAACCTTGCTATACTCCACATACGCGCCCAGCACAATCATATTAACCAAGCGGGCATCGCCAATCTCCAACGCCATTTCATTAGCGGGGATACACACCAAACTTAGGTCATCGCGGTTTGAGCCGTCATCATCAATCAGCGATGAATTGATCAGAGCAAAACCACCACGACGAATACGCTGGTAATATTTTTCCATCGATAACGGATTGAGCAACAAGGCCGCCTCGGGCTCACCGACAACAGGAGAACCAACATTCTCATCCGACATAACGATGGTACAGGTTGCCGCCCCGCCACGCTTTTCAACTCCATAGGCAGGGAAATAAGAGGCCTGATTCCCTTCGAGAATGGTCGCATATGCCAGCAAATTGCCGATCAATAGCACACCTTGGCCACCAAATCCGGCCATAAATACATCATGATTCATATCTTCACCAATACGCTACAACGCTTACGCTGTCTCGTCCTCCGTCGTATCTTTATACACACCTAAAGGGAAATAAGGGATCAATTCCTCGGCCACCCGTTCATTCGCCGCCAGTGGACTCATCCCCCAGTTGGTGGGACAGGTGGATAACACCTCAACAAAGGCAAAGCCCTTGCCATCCAGTTGCGTCTTAAAAGCCTTGCGAATCGCCTTACCTGCCTGCATAACATGTTTCGGTGTGTCCACGGCAACCCGAACTGAATACGCAGTCCCTGCCAACCCTGACAGTAGTTCAGCCATCTTGATCGGATAACCATCGGTATTGACATCGCGCCCATTGGGCGAGGTCGATGTTTTCTGCCCCGGCAACGTGGTCGGTGCCATCTGACCACCGGTCATGCCATAGGTGGTGTTATTGACAAAAATAACCGTCAAATTCTCACCACGATTTGCCGCATGAATGATTTCACTGGTGCCAATAGCCGCCAAATCACCATCACCCTGATAGGTAAACAGCGGACGATCTGGATGAACCCGCTTCGCACCCGTAGCCACAGCAGGTGCTCGGCCATGGGGTGCCTCAATCACATCAATATCGAAATAACCATACAAGAAAACACTACAACCAACAGAAGCAACACCGATGGTTTGATCTTTGATAGCAAAATAATCCATAGCGTCGGCAACCAGACGATGGATCGTCCCATGCTGACAGCCGGGACAAAAATGGGTTTGAACGTCCTTCAATGATTCGGGACGTGAAAATACTTTTTTCATCTCTGTCGTCATCATCAAGCCTCGTAATGGATGCGAATTTGCTCAAGAAACTCTTCTGGGGTTGGCAATGAACCTGCCCCCGGAGCGCGACCATAGAACGATACCTCGCATCCCGGAACCGCCAAACGAACATCTTCCACCATCTGGCCGTTATTCAACTCAAAGCATAAAATGTTCTGCCCGGCAGAAGTATGTTCCTTAAAAGCCACTTTAGGAAATGGAAACAAGGTGATAGGTCGCAACAAGCCAACCTTCATCCCTTGTTCACGAGCCAAGCGTACCGCCGTTTTAGCAATACGGGCAGTACTACCATAAGCGGTCACCACCAACTTGGCATCATCGAGAGCCACCCCTTCGTAACGCACCTCTTTTTCTTGCATCACGGCATAACGAGCATGTAACGCATCATTGTGCGCTTCGAGTTCACCATCACCTAGTCGCAGTGACTTAACCACCTTCTGCTCATTGCCAGATCCGGCACCAATCAACGCCCAATCTTTCTCTTTGAGATCCGCTGGTGCCACATAAGTGTTGGGAACCAAACCCTCTTTCATCTGACCTATAACGGCATCAGCCAACAGCATAGCCGGAACCCGATAGCGATCAGACAGATCAAAGGCCAACATCGCTAGATCGTACATCTCCTGCACCGAATCGGGAGCAAGAACAATAATATGATAGCCACCATGTCCGCCCCCTTTTACCGCTTGAAAATAATCGGCCTGAGACGCATCAATCCCACCCAAACCAGGACCGGAACGACAGATATTGACAATCAATCCCGGACATTCACTCCCCGCCATATAGGAGATTCCCTCTTGCTTGAGGGAGATTCCAGGACTAGAGGACGATGTCATGGCACGGGCACCGCAAGCACTGGCACCAAGGAGCATATTTATCGACGCCACTTCGCTTTCGGCCTGAATAAACTGACCACCAAGCTTCGGCAACTCACGGGAAATATATTCGGGAATATCACTTTGAGGGGTGATAGGATAACCAAAGTAGTAACGACAGCCCGCCTCAAGTGCGCCCATCGCCACTGCTTCGTTGCCCTTTACAAATAATCTTTTCGTCAAACCTTCCTCCATTACTCTATTTAACTCCCCGATAAACTTCAATCGCCACATCGGGACATATTTGCGCACATAACGTACAACCAGTACAGCGTTCGAGATTCTCGGTACTAATCACGGCAGGGAGAAACCCCTGCTTGTTCAGCACTGTCGCCATGGTGATCAAATGTTGCGGACACGCAACGGTACACAAAGCACAGCCTTTACACCGCAGTTCATCAATTACAATCTTGTTTGTCACAACTGCTTCCTTCACGGTAAAAATAATTTAAGTGATCATAAACACTAAAAAAGACAATTTTTGATCATATCAAACCTTACAAATAAACGTCAAACAGATTTAAGCTCCACACAAAACCTCCTTGATGTGCATTTCCCCCTTTTCATGGCGTTGATACTGCGCTAGCTTTAAAGATTAGTCGTGGATACTATCTCAGTTACCTGAATTTAAGCCACCCATCCCTACCCAATAAAAGGCTCTTATGTTTAACGAATCTGCTGACATTACCTACTGGATCGCCTTTAGTGCCGGCCTACTATCGTTCTTTTCCCCGTGCGTTTTACCCTTGATACCATCATTTATCACCTATATCACCGGCATATCATTCGGTGATTTAAAACAGGATCATCAGAATTCTAACGTTCGCTGGCAAGTAGCCAGCCATTCATTTGCCTTTGTATTGGGCTTCAGCGCGGTATTTATCTCCCTGGGAGCCATTGCCGGTTTGGCATCGATTTCGGTACGCACCATCATGGAAGAAGGTCTCGTCTGGCTGCAACGCGGTGGCGGGATCATGGTTTTCCTGTTCGGCATCCATATGACAGGATTATTTCACTTTGGCGTTTTACTAGGGGATAAACGGGTCACCATCCGCAATAAACCGAGTGGATATCTGGGCAGTTTTTTAGTCGGATTGGCATTTGCGGCAGGCTGGACTCCGTGTATCGGTCCCATCCTCGGTGCAATTTTGGCATTAGCCGCCGGTACATCAAGTGATACTGCACACGGTATTGCCCTGCTAAGTGTTTATTCCGCCGGATTAGGCATCCCCTTTATGCTAGCGGGACTACTGTTCCACAGTTTTTTAAAATTTTTCAATCGCTTCAAGAAACACATCAGGGTTATGGAGATTATCACCGGTACGATGATGATCGTTGTCGGTATCCTGCTGTTCTTCAATCTGTTCGCTGATCTTTCCAGTTATTTGTATATGATTTTGCCAATGGGATAGAAAAATCGAAACGTTCCCCGGTGACACCGGGGGGAAGAGATATCCCCGATTTTTACGGCGCACACCATAAAGTATTCAATACAGACAATACCCATCGTCTCATGAATTAAGCGCAGAATGTGACAGTTTTGTACTGGCAAAAACGCGCACCTGAAAACAATCACTTCATAAGTCAGCAATTAAACAGATACGTCCCGTTTGATGCCTGTCTATCTTTTTCCACATTAGAATGATTGAAGTCATCGACCACCTGCATAGCAGGTGGCTTGAGGAAAGCCCCTAAAAGGGGCTTAGATTAAAAATTCAGTTCTGTTTGTTGCTCCATTTTATTCTGATGTTGGACGTATTCGCGAATCTTTTTCTCATCCAA
>JAYEOA010000113.1:0-3565 GCA_034722515.1 Thermodesulfobacteriota bacterium
AAACTCACTGTGGCAATTATTCACAGCTCAAAATAAAACGCAACCTTTTCATTGGAGAAAAACCTTGGCTGAATCTAAATCTGAAACAATATACGATGTTATTATTATCGGCGGTGGTCCCGCCGGACTCACCGCCGGACTCTATTGCTCACGCTCCCGCCTGAACACACTGCTAATCGAAAAGATGATCCTTGGCGGTCAAGTGATGATCACCACCGATGTTGAAAATTATCCCGGCTTCCCCGGCGGGATCACCGGACCCGAATTGATGGAGCGTTTTCAAACCCACTGCCAAGAATTCGGTCTGGTAGTGACCACCGGCGATGTGCAAACCATTGAAGATCAGGGCAAAATCAAGCGAATTGTTGTCGATGGAAAAGACATTCTCACCCGCAGCGTAATCATCGCTACCGGTGCCGAGCCTCTTAAACTAGGCGTCCCCGGCGAGCAGGAGTTAATTGGCCGGGGTGTTTCATACTGTGCAACTTGCGACGGCGCATTCTTCCGCAACATACCCGTTGCCATTAACGGTGGCGGCGATACCGCCGTTGAAGAAGCGATGTTTCTCAGCCGCTTTGCCAGCAAGGTGTACCTGATCCATCGCCGCGACCAACTGCGTGCGATATCGGTATTACAAGAACGCTTGAAAGCCAACGACAAGATCGAAGTGGTATGGAACAGCACCGTTCATTCCTGCGAGGGAGACAACAGCGGTCTCACCCACCTGATACTGGAAAACACCCAAAACGGTGAGCACAGTACACTAGAAACTCAGGGCTTATTTGTCGCCATAGGCGTTACCCCTAAAACTCATTTCTTGCAAGGGGTGGTCGATCTCGACGACAGCGGCTATATTGTCACCGACCTCCAATGTCAAACCTCAGTTGCCGGAATCTTTGCCGCCGGCGATGTACGCCAAGGGGTACTCAAGCAGATCGCCACCGCCGTTGGTGCTGGTGCCACGGCTGCATCTGTAGCTGAAAAGTATTTGGCCGAGAACGAGTAGACAGGCACAGCGTCATAATTACATAAAAGCCGAAGCGTAACTACTCAGCGTGTTGGGCACGCAATCCCCATAACAAGGGCCGCAACGAGCCCATCCATGGGGCTTATTGTCGCCATCCATGGCGACAAATACCCTTGCTATGGGGATCACGTGCCCAACTGGAGAGGTATGAGTAGTTACGCCGAAGCAGTGAATTATTGCCGCTTCGGCTACTTCAACATGCTGCATTGCGACTAATCCAGAAGCAGGAGAAATAAATATGGAACGAATCAACTTGCCGCTAGCACAATTCTCCTTTGCTCAAAAACTAGGGATCTTGGAGGATGTTTGGGATGATTTAGCGACGAATGAAGAATTACTTAATTCACCAGCCTGGCATGAAGACATACTTGCAGACAGAAAAACAGCTTTTACAGCAGGTAAAATAAGCGTATCTGACTGGGAAGAAGCCAAAAACAGAATTAAAAAAAACATCTCATGCAAGTAAGGATTCTTGAACCAGCCGAAAAAGATCTTGAAGATGGCTACCGTTTTTACGAAAAGCAATCTTCTGGTCTCGGTTTCTATTTTTTAGATTCATTGTATTCCGACATTGACTCTCTTGCATATTTCGCAGGCATTCATCTCCCCACCTTCGGACATTACAGACTTCTAAGTAAGCGCTTTCCGTTCGCTGTGTATTATGAAATAATTGAAAATGTAGTGTTGGTGACAGCCATACTTGATTGCCGCAGGAGTCCTAGTTGGACAAGACAGAAACTAATAAATACTTAAAGCCGAAGCAGTGAATTATTGCCGCTTCGGCTTTTTTGTGTCTATAATGTCGCTTAACATTATCTACTTATAGAAAACTAACTATTAACAGGATCACTTTCATGCTTGCCAATATGCTATCCGGCGCACTGATCGGCATTGATGCCTATCCCGTCGAAGTTGAGGTCGATGTCGCCCAGGGATTACCCCAATTTTCCACCGTCGGTTTACCCGAGGGGGCAGTCAAAGAGAGCAAGGATCGCGTTAAATCGGCTATCAAAAACAGCGGCTACGATTTTCCGGTACGCCGCATCACCGTCAATTTAGCTCCTGCCGACATTCGCAAGGACGCCGCGTCCCTCGATCTGCCCATGGCCATCGGTATCCTCGCTGCAACGGGCACCGCTAGCGACAAAGCGCGGCGCTACCTGTATATGGGAGAGCTGTCCCTCGATGGTCGCATCAAGGCGGTTCGGGGCGCACTGGCAGTTTCCGTAGCTGCCAAAGAGTGGGATTTAGATGGTCTTATCCTCCCCGCCGATAACGCCGCTGAAGGGGCTGTGGTCAACGGTCTGCCCATCTACGCAGTGCAGGATTTAGCGCAAGTTGTAGCCTTTATCAATGGCGAAATAGAACTGCAACCAACTAAAATTGATACCTGCCTGCCCACATCCACGCCCAGCAACGGCGAAGATTTTTCCGAGGTACGCGGTCAACAACATGTAAAACGCGCCCTTGAGGTCGCTGCCGCCGGTGCTCACAATATGTTAATGGTTGGCCCTCCCGGCAGTGGTAAAACTATGCTCGCTCGTCGATTACCCTCTATTTTACCCGATTTATGCTTTAGCGAAGCACTGGAAACGACAAAAATCCATTCAATCTCCGGCTTACTTGCCAAAAGCGATGCCCTGATCAGCACCAGGCCATTTCGCGCTCCGCATCATACTATCTCCGATGCCGGACTCATCGGCGGTGGCAGTATCCCCCGCCCCGGCGAAGTTAGCTTGGCACATAATGGAGTATTATTTTTAGATGAATTACCCGAGTTTAAAAAAAATGTTTTGGAGATGCTACGCCAACCATTGGAGGATGGCCAAGTAGGGATCAGCCGCGCCGCCATCAGCCTCACCTTCCCCGCATCGTTTATGATGGTTGCCGCCATGAACCCCTGCCCATGCGGCTACCTGGGTGATGGTCAACACGAATGCACCTGTACCCCGCCGATGCTGCAACGCTACCGCAACCGCCTATCCGGTCCGTTACTCGACCGCATTGATCTCCATGTCGAAGTGCCGCGTATTTGCCATCAAGAACTCGCTGATCCCAATGATGGTGAGTCGAGTAACACAATTCGCCAACGGGTCGAACAAGCCCGTCACCATCAGGAACAACGCTTCAAGCGCTGCGGCGTCCACGCCAACGCCCAGATGCAAGCCCGCCATATTCGCAAATACTGCAGCGTCGATAACGCAGGTGAAAAACTCCTCGCCATGGTCACCGACCGCCTCGGCTTCTCGGCCAGAACCTACAGTCGCATCCTCAAAGTAGCCCGCACCATTGCTGATCTGGCAGATAGCGACACCATTTGCGAACGACATCTGGCCGAAGCGATTCAGTACCGCAAACTGGATCGCCGAGCGCCATAATATGGGGATTGCGTCACCATCAAATTTGTTCTTGAACAACATAGGGGACGTTCTTTACAATTTTACTTTCCTCCCAACATAAATGAATAAGGATAGATCGCGGCTCGTTCCTTGCGCTATTTATCCTTATTCGTTGCGCAATACTCACACTCGGTGTTTG
>JAYEOA010000113.1:3665-27553 GCA_034722515.1 Thermodesulfobacteriota bacterium
GAACAACATAGGGGACGTTCTTTACAATTTTACTTTCCTCCCAACATAAATGAATAAGGATAGATCGCGGCTCGTTCCTTGCGCTATTTATCCTTATTCGTTGCGCAATACTCACACTCGGTGTTTGGCTTAGGCTCTGCGCGACAACCATTTTCACCTTTTATTAGTACCTACCACACAAACGCTATCTCGCTTTATGCATAATTTGCTTACCGGCTACGGTGAGTCATGCAGCTAAACATGGTGAGGGCTTGTTCGATGATGGTCCGAATTTTAGTTGCCTTGGCGAGAAAGTTAATATGTAAAGAACGTCCCCCTCCTCCCCCCTCCTCCCCCCTCCTCGTAAACCTAAACATTTAACATTAGAATCCTTCTTAAATACAATTATACATGATAGGCTAAAAAGTAAGTCGCAACAATGAAACCATTCATACGATAACGTGGGAAGTTTATTATCACCTGAAGCAAATAAGGGGAACATTATGAGCTCTCTAATTGCTACCAATATTCGTAATATTCGCCAAATCGATGCACCGCCCATTGAATTCACCAGTATATTAAGCATTGTCGGTGATGATGAGTCGGACATGCTTGACTTAATCGCACTCATTGACAAAAGCCCAATGCTCACCGCCAAAATTTTGCAGTGTGCCAACTCGGCTTATTTTGGTCAAAGCGGTGAAATCGATAACGTTCGTGAAGCAGTTATCCGCATTCTCGGATTGTCCATAACCCGTAGCATCACTCTGGCTTTTTTACTTAATGACTGCGTTAATGCCGACAACGTTCCCAACTTCGATCTATATCGTCATTGGTTTACCGCCGTAGTTACTGCCAATCTAGCCAAAGAGATGACCAAGCACACACAATATAAATTGAACGGCTCAACAATCTATACTGTCGGATTGCTTCATAATATCGGCATTCTGGCTCTGGTTCAGGCTTTTCCTGAACAAATGAACACAGTATTCGAAACTGATGAACATTCGGTGGCGATAAAAACTCAGAAAATCTTTCGGATGGATCATTATCAAGCCGGTGCCTTACTGGTGCGTAGCTGGAAATTACCCAAAACCATTGTCGAACCGATCTATTTTCTACGCAACATTCATTACAATGGCCCCAGTTGGCAAGCGGCGCGACTAATCCGTTTATGTTCAAAATTGGCGACCATAATGTTTAAAAAAAACATCGATACACTACGCAGCTATGAAGCCCCGAGCGAACTGATTTCGCAACCATATTTTGATAAGGCAATCTTTAACATTGAGATGCAGTTATCAAGCCTGGAGGAGTTCAGCCAAATAATGTCACGGACATAAAAAGCTCATCCCTTTTTCGCCACTAATCATCTTTAATGCTTTCGCAGAAAGTAAAAAATCAGATGGCTAAGCAAAAAGCGCCAAAATGCAAGGCGCGTGATTTTCTCTGTAGAGACGTTGCATGCAACGTCTAATACGTACCTCGAAGCAGCGAGACAATTACGACTGTTTTGTAATGGCGCAGCAGTTGGTGAGTTTTCGCGACGCCATCATCTTTCACGTGGCTGGCACACTAAACGCTCACAACAACTCAATGAAACAATGAGCTATTGTTGATTCTTGGACGCCATCAGCAACAAACTGGTGGTAATGCTGCTTGGCGATTTACCGGTTCCTGAAATCACCCACAGATTTGTTTGAAGAGGCGACTTTAGGGTTGGGAAGTGTTGCAAAAAAAGCAGTGCTTTGTTACAAGCATAAGAAGACTCAAGATTTATACCTGTACACTGCGCCAGAAAAGGATTAACCAATGAACTGCCCCAGATGCAACCAGCCATTAAAACGAATCGACCAAAGCGTCCCCGGCAGGCAGGATTCAAAGAAGATTTTTTATTGTGAACACTGCGGGTGGGGAAAAGAACAGCTTGAAAAAAAGGAAAGTTCCCGGAACCCAGATTCCAGAGCGACACCGGATATTGGACTGGTCACATGGCTGAAGCTCAGCGGTCTTTGGGCGCTGTCTGCCGCAATTATTATTGTCCCCTATGTTCTGATCATTCAAATCCCGTCTCTTTTTGGCAGCGCCTATCCCGAGTTGTTTGATGCCAGAGAAGCCACGGCCAAGATGGTCGAAACGCTGAATCCAACTTATTGGGTTATCGTGACCATTTATACTGGCATTTGCGCGTCATTTCAGACCCCGGATATTAACTGGAGAGACATGGGATGGTTCGGCGGGCTGGTGAACAACCCCTTTTCCTATTCAGACAATATCAACCGGCAAAAATATTGGCTTCTGATGCTGATGATACCCGGCAAAATTATTGTGGTGACGGCGACAGCTACATACCGGCTGATTCGCACGTTTATATAGACTTTTTCTCTGCCGGTTATGCTGCTCAGAACGGATCTTCATCGCTTCCGTTCTGTTTGCCGCCATTGATCGAGACGCTGCGAATCGCGGGAACCACATAGAATGCCCCTCCCCCGACCAATCTTGAGCCGTGTTGCTTGTAGTCAATCGCCAAAAAGGTTCGGTTGCTTTAACCTCTCCTTCTATTTCTGTTGGCGCTTTGCAGCTTAAAAAACAAATAGCACAAGATTGATATTAATCAGGTTCACTAATCCACAAAAGGGGATATTAACTTGTACGATTTTAAACGGTGTAAATTGTGCGGTGAGCATACCGCCGCTCCAAAATATCACTTAAAAAAAATGGTACTATATGCCTGTTCGCGTTGTGATTTTCATTATATAAATGCACTGGACGCTTTCCCACCGCCACGGTCTGAAGCAACGCTGTTGACTAAAAAGGACTGTGCATATATCGAAAGCAAGCTGCCTCAAAACAGTGCCCAGCTTAAAGTGAACCTCGATTTTGTCCAACAACATGTGACACTAGCAGGGGCAAAATGCCTTGATATCGGCTGTGGCGCAGGAGTCTTCCCATCATTGTTACACACCGCCGGTGCAATGGTATCAGCTCTGGAACCACAGCAGGTTTTTCGTGAATTTTGTCACAAAAAGTTTCAACTCAGTGTCCGCCCAGAATTAATTGACGAGCCATACTGGCAGCTAGAATTTAGCGATTATTTTGACGTTGTGACGCTTTGGGATACTCTGGAGCATGTAAATTTCCCCAGTGAAACAATTAAGGCTATCGCTAAAGTGATCAAGCCGGGTGGGCATCTGTTTCTGGATACACCATCACGCAACTCTTTTTTTTACCGTGCCAGCGAATGGTCTTATCTCCTCAGCCGTGGGAAAAAACCAATGCTGCTGAACACTCTTTACTCGGCAAAACCATATTGCCATAAACAAATTTTCACCAACCAACAATTATGGCAACTGCTGGAATATTGTGGATTCTCAACCATTTGCCGCTCCACCTTGCATCGCTCTAAAAATAAATCGGTGCTTGTTTGCCAAAAAGACAGTTTACTAAGCAACTAACCAGCAACTCACAACTCTTGCGAAAGCATTTCTCCCATGAGTTCACCCCCAAATAACCACCTACCACTACAAACCATTCTCGACAGTGTTGCCGACGGTGTATTCACCGTTGATAACGATATGCGCATCACCTCATTCAACCGCGCTGCTGAAGAAATTACCGGATTTAGCCGTGAGGAGGCGATGGGGCAACAGTGCTGTGAGATCTTCCGTACCAATGTTTGTTTTGACCAGTGCCCGGTGCGACAGGCCTTAGCCAGCAGTAACAACATCACCAATCGTGAAGTAGATTTGCTTGATCGCTACAACCGAGAAATCCCTATCTCCGTTAATGCTTCAGTGCTTCGCGATGCTTCTGGGGCTCCCATCGGTGGCGTTGAAACCGTTAGGGATCTATCCCAGCTTCGCGCCCTGACCAGTGAAATTCAACACCACTATACCTTTCAAAATATGATTAGCCGCAACCCGCAAATGCAACAACTATTTGATATCTTACCCGATGTTGCCAGCAGCAACGTCACCGCTCTGATTCAGGGAGATAGTGGCACCGGCAAGGAGCTATTTGCCCGGGCACTGCACAACCTGAGCCACCGCAAGGATAAGCCTCTGGTAGTGATCAACTGCGGAGCACTACCGGAGCAATTATTAGAGTCAGAAATCTTTGGCGTTAAACGCGGTGCCTACACCGGCGCTGTCGCCGACCGCGCCGGTCGACTCTCCATAGCTCAGGGCGGAACGCTATTTCTCGACGAAATTGGCGATCTACCCTTGCCATTACAAGTCAAACTGTTACGCGTGCTGGAAAACAATGAATATCAAGCCCTAGGCAGTGATGAAACTCGCCACGCCGATGTGCGCTTTATCGCTGCAAGTCATCGCGACCTCAACACTTTGGTGACCCAAAAGAAATTCCGCAGCGACCTTTTTTACCGTCTCAATGTGATCACCCTGAAAATCCCCGCCCTACGGGATCGGCGCGAAGATATTCCTCTATTACTTGATATGGCACTAGAAAAATTTTGCGGCAAATATGGCAAAAAAATCCACGGCTTTAGCATCAAAGCGATGGAGTATTTGTTACAACACCCCTTTGAGGGCAATATCCGCGAACTACTCAACATGGTGGAACGAGCCGTGATTCTATGTCATGGACGTCAAGTGGAATTAGAACAATTCCCTTTTAATGTTGACCAAGGGCTTCGCCCGACCAGACGTAAAACGCTATCGCGCCTGGAACTGCAGCAACTGATCGAACGCTACCGCGGCAACCGACAACAAATTGCTCTCCACCTCGGCATCGACCGCACCACCCTGTGGCGCTGGATTAAAAAATACCATATCCAGTAACCAGCGTTGCACGTGTTGCACTGCATTGCATCGCAACGCCAAGCTATATTCTTTTATTTACAACTAGTTACACAATCTATTCCATTTAAATTCATACAAACGTTGCAACTGCAACGCAGGGCATAACCAAGTTATTTTCACCAAATCAGCTAAGCAATTGATTTCCAACAACTATTACGCTGAGCATAAAGTTGGCACTAATTTTGTAATATAAGTGTAACCAAGTGCAACGTTCATATTCGCACATAGTTCGACAAACAAATCGTATTCAATGAACCATCTTCAATGTAAATGCGTCGAGGGCTGGGCAAATTAGCTATCTTGACAATGTTATGCATTATTTTTTTATCTATTGTTATCGAGATACACGGGCAGGGTTCTTTTTTCTCTTATGTGATTTTATATTATGACCCTGCCCACTCTTTTTTTCTCTCACTTCTCTCTATCATCCAGATAATTCTTACAAACTTCCTTAAAAAAATACTGCACCGACAATCTAACTGTACTCAGCACCATCATTGCGCTAAGATGCACCGACGTATCCAATCAAAAACCTGGTTGCCATCGAGGACGCTTAATATGTTGCTAGAAACACTCCATTCAAGACGCAGTATTCGCCAATTTACCAACACACCCATAAGCCAAACACAAATTGACCACCTGAAGGAAGTTGCCCTACGCGCCCCCACTTCTCGCGGTCTCAACCCTTGGCGCTTTGCCTTTGTCACCAACCCCGTACTATTATCCAAACTGGCACAAGCAAAAACCAACGGCTCAGCCTTTCTTGATAATTGTAAGCTAGCGGTGGTGATTTCAGCTGACACTAGCTGTTCTGATGTGTGGATTGAAGATTGTTCCATCGCCGCCATCTGCCTACAGTTGGCTGCGACAGATTTAGGTCTGGGCAGTTGCTGGGCTCAAATTCGGCTACGCCCCCACGACGACAACAGTAGTGCATCTGAATTCGTACAATCGTTGTTGGATATGCCGGACAATCGAGCAGTTGTCTCAATTATCGGCATCGGTCATCCCAATGAAAAAAAAGAGCCGCATAATAAAAACGATCTACCCTGGGCTCACATACAAGATTTCACCTAAACAAAACGTAACTACTCCGTGCGATGGGCACACAATTCCCATATCAAGGGACGCCGATTGTTTGTAAGCATGACCCATCCATGGGGCTTATTGTCGCCATCCATGGCGACAAATACCCTTGCTATGGGGATCACGTGCCCAACTTTAGAGGTACTGAATAAGTTACACCAAACTTTTTATAAAGTTTTATCATATGGGCGATCTGCATATCATATTAGCGCTGACGGCTATTTTTACCGGTGCCCTGCTCGGCGGACGACTGGCAGCGCTGCTGCACGTGCCACGCGTAACCGGTTATTTGCTCACCGGTTTACTGCTTGGCCCTTCGACAGCTCATCTACTAGAATTTCCTGCACCGATCTCTACCATCGCCCTTGAGGAACTAAAACCGCTAACCGACTTAGCTTTAGCCTTAATTATGCTAAATGTCGGTGGCCAATTTCGCCTTGAAAATCTGCGTCGCTGGCGCTGGCGTATATTTCTGTTATCAGGGCTAGAATCCAGCGCCACCTTTATCCTCGTTGCCAGCGGCTGTGCCTTAACGAACCACTGGTGGCTACAAACCGCCATCGACCCCTTTTCCATTGCCCAAACATCGTTGTTAATGGGTCTCTTCTTTGGAGTCATCTCCATTGCTACGGCTCCGGCGGCAACCATGATGGTTATTCGTGAATACGAGGCCGAAGGATCAACAACATCAACCTTACTTTCGTTAGTTGGTTTAAATAACCTGATATCGGTTATCGCCTTCTTATGTGCCATGCATTGGGTATTTACCCCTGCCGAAGGAAACATGCTTCTGCTGTGGCATCTAGGTGGACCCATGCTGGTCGGTGGCAGTATCGGTCTGCTAATTTCGATTTGGAGTCAACGGCTGGAATTGGCCAGCGAATTTAAATGTATTATTCTCGGCGCGTTGTTTGCCATCACTGTGCTGAGTCAAATCACCGCTATTAATGCTCTGCTATGTCATCTTATCTTTGGCATCGTCCTCTCCAGCAGTTCACCACGCTGGCATCAAATTTACGCCGCCATTAAAAAAATAGATTACCCTTTATACGTTGCTTTTTTCGTCCTTGCCGGAGCCAGTTTGCATCTGGAAACCCTGTTGCATATCGGTTCTCTCGGTATCGCCTATGTTGTATTGCGCATTATCGGCAAATGGTGGGGAGCGCGTTGGGGAGCCAAACTAGCGCACTTCAATCAACGGGAACAAGACAACATCGGCATGACCTTGATGGCTCAGGCAGGGGTAGCCATTGGATTAGCCTCGACCTTAGCTGATCAATGGGATCAGGGCGGAATTCTCATAGAAGCGGTAATCCTCGGCTCGGTAGTGGTCTTTGAGCTGTTTGGTCCCTTGGCGGTACGTCATGGCTTGGTACGCTCGGGCGAGGTTCCCATCCTGTCACTATTACGCAAGCGGGCACCACAGGGAGCCATAGAAGGACTGCACAACGTCGTTCAGCACTTTCGCGCTTCGCTTGGCTTACCCGCCGGTCACAACGTACAAAATCCGGGAGATATTCTGGTGCGTCATATCATGCGCCAAAATGTCGAAACCATCCGCAACGACACCCAGTACAACAAGCTACTGCGCTTTATCTCACATAGCCGCTATGATCGATTTCCTGTGGTTGATGAAAATGGCCGTTTTGTCGGTGTCATCGACTATACCGAGATTCGCAATCTATTGTTCGAACCCGCACTGGCTAAGCTGGTGGTCGCCAGCGATCTGCTGGCAACCAACCATCATGCCATCGGTCCTGATCAATCATTGCGCGAAGCACTGGTCACCATGCAGCGTCATCGCCACATCAGCTATTTCCCGGTACTAGACAAAAACGAACCCGACAAACTCTTGGGCGTATTGAGCCAAAACGATCTTCTGGCGGCTTTCCGTTCCTTTGGCTCCGATTTAGACTAAATAATAATCCTATAAACCAACATATAAGGTTTTCATCCATTATGCTCCACACGCTGCACACCTATTGGCCCTATCTTCTCCCACCACTACTGGGCGCTTTAATCGGCTATGTAACCAACTATATTGCCATTCGCATGCTATTTCGACCGTTGCGTCCGTGGTATATCGTTGGTGTGCGCATCCCTTTGACACCGGGGATCATCCCTTCACAACGCCATGAGCTCGCATACAAAATGGGCGAGATGGTGGGTTCCCATCTACTCACCAGCAACGATGTGGCAACAGCCCTTGAAAAACCCTTATTTCATCAAAAACTTCAACTTGCCGTATCCGACAAACTCGACCACTTTATGGGGCAATCCCTTGGCCCGGCCATCAGCTTATTACCACAACGCTTCCATAACCGTTTTTATGACCTAATCGATGTATTGCGCTGGAAGTTTATTAAATCGATCCGCACCTACCTCGCCGCCCCCGCCTTCGAAAAACAACTGAACCAGTTTTGCTTCAGCCAGCTCAATCAGTTTTTGCACAACGACCTCGCCTGTTTTTTAACCCCGGAGCGTTATCAACAGAGCCGCAAGCATATTGAACAACGGCTACAGCAGTGGTTGAGCTCAGACAACGTAGCCCAAAATGTCGCCGCGTTTATCGACAACCAAAGCGAACAACTGATTCGTTCCAATAAATCGTTGAAACAACTGTTGCCCCAAGATTTGCAAAACGTGCTGATCGCGCAATTGGAACAAGAGATTCCGCAACTGCTCAACCATTTTTCCACCACCCTTGATGACCTCCAACTGCGCGAAAACATGGAGGAGAAGGTTCGACAAGGCATTGATAGTTTCATCGATTCCATCGAAGGACTATCGGCTATTATTACAGCGTTCTTCGATATGGAAAAAGTTTACACACGCCTGCCTGAGTTTATGGATAAAGCCAGCGACGAGCTGAGGGTTTGGTTGCGCTCAGAAAAAGTACACCAAGATGTGGCCGGTGCCCTGCGCGAACGTCTGGAGCACTGGCTCGACCAACCACTCTCCAGCTATCTTGAGCAGATGCCCTACGAAAAAGTGGCTGGAATGAAACGTTTTTTACGCGAACACGGTGTCAACTTTGTCCAGAGTGACACTGCCCGTCAGCATATGATCGAATGGCTAGAGCGCAGCGTGGACAGCATCAAAGACCGCCCCTTTTCTGATTTGGTGGCTCAAATCGGTAGCGAGAATAGCGCCGAAAAAATCGCCGGACAAATATCCACAACACTATTACAGCTACTGCAATCTGAATCGCTACAGCAGGCCTTAGATCGAGAGCTACAGCAAAAGATCAATTACTGGATCACACAGCGCCCTCTGGGAGAGTTGGCGACCCGTCTGCCCAGCGATGCCCGCGATGACCTCCATCATGGTCTGTTTGAACAGTTGATCAGCCTACTTAAAAAGGAGATTCCGCCGTTGGTCAATACACTGGATATACAGCGTATCGTGGAAGAAAAAGTCAATTCGCTAGATCTTCTTCAGGTAGAAGATCTATTGATGGGAATCATGAAGGAGCAGTTTAAATACATCAACATCTTTGGGGCGCTGCTGGGGATGTTGATCGGTTTGTTAAACCTGTTGCTGTTAACCTGATAATAACCAGTAGATCAAACCGTTACGAGGGTGGGCAGTGCCCACCCTACCTATTTTTTGCAATATGTATTTGTTGATATTCGTAGATACTCCGTTGGCGCAAGTTCATCCCCACCCACCGTTTGGCGAATTGCCAAGCGGTGCGCCCACAACGCTTACTTTTATCATGTGACCAGGCAATGGCAGCTCGTGCGACGTTATCATCCCAAGGCAATGTCTGATTATGTTCATCACATAGCCGTTCAATACATTGCTCCACTACGCATAAATACTGCTCTTGACTAAACGAATCAAACGAAACCCAGAGACCAAAGCGGTCAGAGAGAGAACTTTTTTCCTCAATGGTTTCCGAGGCACGCACTTCGCCCCCCTTCATATGGTTACCAAGGTTATCGTGGACATAATCGGGGATCAAATAGCGGCGATTAGAGGTAACATAGATCAGGGTGTTTTTCGGCGCTGAATACACCGCACCATCGAGGGCGCTTTTGAGCACCTTATAACCTTTTTCCCCATCTTCGAATGATAGATCATCGCAAAAGATCAAAAAACGGTAGGGAAGATTTTTTATTTCCAGAAAGATGTCGGGCAGATGGTGCAGATCATCCTTATCCACCTGCACCACGCGCAACCCATTCTGAGCGTAATGGGTCAGCAACGCTCGTACCAGTGAAGATTTTCCCGTACCGCGCGAACCCCACAGTAAAATATTATTTGCCGGTAAACCATTGACAAACTGGCAAGTATTTTCAACCACCAGTTGTTTTTGTTCATCAATACCGAGTAAATCACCCAACTGCGTTTGTTCCGTTTCCGGTACAGCTTCGAGATAACCCGCCACCGAGTGACTACGCCAATTACAAGCAACGGTTGCACTCCAATCAATCGGTTCAGCAGTTTTAGGCAATATCTGCTCTACTGCCGATAGTACCCGTTTGAGTTGTGCAACCAATTCTTCATCTAATACCATTTTTATACTCCCTAAAATACTATACCCGATCAAGCTTAAACATTTACTTCACGATCTGCCTTATTCAATCCCCTTATCAAAATTAAAACATGAAGTCCCCGGCAGATCGCGCCGCGAGCGAGCCGCTTCCAATGCCCGCTGACCTTCTTTACTGAACACCCCCAAGTGAGAGATATCAACCAGATATCCGGCACAACCCATCTCTTGCAAATGGGGCATCTGCCCACACAGAGAAAAATCGCTCTGCGACTGCAGCACGCTCAGCCCGCCCCGGGCAGTCACCCGATATTCATCACCGCGATCCGATACCAGTGGCGCATCACTTTTAACTCCGGGGATACGAATACGTGAGGTAATCAGCGGGATCGAACCATACACCAGCGCCTGCAACGGATAATCCCCGGCACGGCGGAACAGGTCGGTCATATTCTCCTGTTCATCCTCAATATACACTTCACTGACACACGCCCCCAATTGTTGCCAACCAAGCATCGCCTGGGTGTTCATACAAAACAGGCGATAACCGGTTTCCAGTTGCACATCTTCCAATTTGTTAAACAAGCGAAAATGGCTAATATTGTTAAGCCTGAAATGGCAAAACCCTGCCTCAACGAGGCAGTGAACCGCTTGCTGGATGACCGGCCAGTCCTGATCGAAAATGACAAAAGGCAAATCCCACACCACAGCGCGACTCTGCCTTTTAGTTACCCGCCAGCGGCGGTGCAGTACCGCCGGGGTCAACGGAACCAAGACCCTATCGATCTCGGGACTTTCCAGCGCTCGCATCTCACGTACATCACGCACAGCAACGGTGATCTCCTGTTGCCGCCGTCCACTCGGTGATTGCGGCAACAATGCTGCCTTCGCTTGCTGTTTCTGCTTATCGCTACGCTGCTGCTTCAAGCGCTCAACATCTTTAGTCAAGTGTTGATAAAAATCGCGGCGAATCTCTTTTAAACGCTTGGGCGGAACCACCACACAAGGCAAATCATTCGCCTGTAATGTCAATAATTCAAACGGTGCCTCAGCGCTCTTACTAAACATCTGCGACAACGTCTGCTGCGATAATGGATTATCTGAAGCGGGATAAACCTCGACATCGTAGGATGCATTGAGTTCAGCGCTACCCACCGTGGCATCCAAGACCAAGCTCTGCTCCTGAAGCTGAACCTTCAACGTCAGCGGTTGCCTAACTAATTTAACTTGTTTCAGCTTGCGCCGACACGCGGCATCGCTCATGGAAAACGCCTGTTGCGACGACACCTTGAAGACCGCATCGCCTGTTTTAAATTTTGCCCCAAAAGGATTGGTCACGCACACCGAACCCACCGACAGCTTTTTCACCGCTTTGGAACCAGCCCACAGTTGCTTCAGAGTAAAGGCCGTCCCCACCTTGTCGCTACCGGGCTGAACCCTGATGCGGTCGCCAATATGCAGATTATCACGACTCTTGAAGTGAAGCTTATTACCATTAACACGCGTCACCTCACCCAGATAACGCCCCGTCGATCCACGTAGCGCCGGTGTGGCCAAATCAGCCGGTTGTGAACCGGATAAAAACCCTTTGGTCGGGGTACGGCCAAACGATTGTTTCAATAATGTCCGAGCCTTCTTTAACACCTCCGAACGCTGATCAGGATGGGCATCCATCATCATACGATAGGCCGATACCACGTTGAACACGTACTCAGCGCTCTTCATCCGCCCTTCTATTTTAAAGCTACTGATCCCGGCATTCTGAAGGGCGGGCAACAGTTCAATCGCCGACAGATCATTGGGGGAAAAATAGTAACCGTGTTTGCCGCGATAATTATAGCGACGCCGACAGGGCTGGGTACACCGGCCACGATTGCCACTTTTACCGCCTAGATAGGAGGAAAAGTAACACTGCCCCGAAAAACAGAAACACAGCGCACCGTGGATAAAATGTTCCAGCTCCATCCGGGTTTGACTGCGAATATGGGCAATTTCGGGCAGGGTCAACTCGCGAGCCAGCACCGCTCGTTCAAAACCCATCTGCTCTAACTGCTTGACCCCGGCACTATTATGTACCGTCATTTGGGTGGACGAATGGAGTTCCAGACCGGGAAAGTGCTCCCGTGCCGTGCGCCACACACCAAGGTCTTGTATAATGAGGGCATCGACCCCCGCCTCTTCAACGGCGGCGAGATTATCGATGAGTAAAGGCAATTCCTGCTCCTTGACCAGGGTGTTCATGGTGACAAACAGTTTACGCTTGCGCTTGTGAGCATATCCGGTCATCGCCGCTAGATCGGTCAACGAAAAATTCTTGGCTTTTGCCCGCGCCGAAAAAGACTGTAAACCACAGTAAACAGCATCTGCGCCCGACTCCATCGCCGCAAAAAATGCCTCCAAACTACCTGCCGGGGCGAGCAACTCCGCAGTTAAGCGAGAGGGTCTATTTTTCTTTTCTTTCACTAAAACAACTCCTAGACTATCCCTATCAACATAAAAAGGGATAATTTAAATAAATTCACCAGTCCATACATTTTTGTGTCATACCATAGCCTTATACAATACCCCAATGAATCCAGACAACAAAACAATATCTGATTAGTAACAATCTACCGCTATCTATTCAGCATGATGAGCACCCAATTCCCATACATAGGGCTTATTGTCGCCTATGATTTGACATCGACAACTGGTTTCCTTTACTATGCGGCAACAAATAGAGGAGTGTTTACCATCATGGATCAAAATCAGATAAAAGATGAGATTTTACGCTTGGCTCGCCAGCGTGACGTATTGATTTTAGCCCACAATTATCAGCGCGACGAGATTCAGGAGATTGCCGATATCACCGGAGATTCTCTGGCGTTATCGATTGCTGCTGCTGAAACAAATAAGCAAATAATTGTTTTTTGCGGTGTCCATTTCATGGCGGAAAGCGCGGCGATTTTGGCTCCGGACAAAACGGTGTTGCTACCCAACCTTAACGCCGGTTGTCCCATGGCCGATATGGTGACCCCCGAAACCCTTCAGGTGATGCGTGATAAGTATCCCGGTGTGCCGGTGGTGGCGTATGTCAACACCAGTGCGACCACTAAAGCACTTAGCGATATTTGTTGTACCAGTGCCAACGCTGTGAAGGTGGTCGCATCCCTGCCCGATAACGAGGTGATTTTGATCCCGGATCGAAATCTTGGCAGTTATATTGCCTCACAGGTAGATAAAGAGTGTCATCTGTGGCCGGGTTGTTGTCCGATACACGATAAATTGATGAGCCAGCAGGTTCTAGTCTGCAAAGAGGATCATCCCGATGCCATCTGTATGGCTCATCCTGAATGTCCACCGGCGGTTCTTGAGGTATCCGATCAAATTTTGTCCACCGGCGGAATGCTTGAATTTGTTCGCACCAGTTCACATCAGCAATTTATTGTTGCCACCGAACGCGGTATTTTATGCCAGTTAAAGAAGGATAATCCCGATAAACAATTCTTCTTCCCCGATTACGAGTTTATCTGTACAGATATGAAACTAACAACCCTCGAAGATGTGCTCAAGTGTTTGCAAACGCTGGAACCTCAGGTAAAGGTACCGGAAGAGATTCGCCTTTCGGCTTATCGCTCGTTAGAGCGGATGTTGGCTATTCCGCGTGATTGAGGAACAACTAGCGGCTGAAGAACAACAGTCTCATACCACTATCCATTCATTTATTGATGGAGTTGCCAGCGTAGCCGGCCCTGCCGAAGTATTGGGTTTGACCGGATCGAGTAGCGCACGTTTTTTGGCCGGACTGTTGCCGCAACAGCAACGACCGCTGTTGATTCTGGTGGCCGATCTGGAGCAGGCACGCCAACTGGTACGCGAACTCAAATTCTTTGCCCAACATAGCCAACTAGCTAATCAGGTACATCTTTTCCCCCACTGGGAGATGGCACCTTACGAGCCATTGACCCCACACAGTGAGCTTGAAGCAACGCGACTGGCCACCTTACAAGCGCTACTATTGGGGGAGGTGCGAGCGGTAGTAACCACCGTCGCCGCCATGCAGCAACGGGTGATTCCGCGGCAAGTTCTTCAATCGTTAACCGAAGAGTTATTGTTTGAAGAGGAATACCAGCGACCGGTTCTCCAGCAACGGCTATATGATCTTGGTTATCGCAGTGTTCCACTGGTAGAAGATTGCGGCACGTTTTCACTGCGTGGCGATATTCTCGATATTTTCCCACCTACCCTTAATCAGCCTGTTCGCATCGATTTTTTTGGTGACTGGATCGAGCGCATGCGGGTGTTTAATCCCGCAACCCAGCGTAGCACCGATCAGGAACTCAAACGGTTGGTGTTATTGCCGTCACGTGAGATGGTGCTAACCGGGGAGCATCTGGAACAGTTTAGCCGTAGTTTAAAACAGCGCTGTGATGACCTCGGTCTGCCGCGCACCAAACGTGAAGCGGTATTAGAGGAGGTGCGCGAAGGGTTATTATCGCCCGGACGATCCTTCCTGTTGCCGTTGAATTATCCCGAGCTGGAGACGATATTCGATTATCTCAATGCCCAGCAGTTAATTGTTGTCGATGCGCCCGCCATTGAACAGACGATGGACGAATTCAGCCAGCAGATTCAGCACGGGGTCATGCGAATGGCCACTGGTGATGAACCCTATGTGGAGCCGTATTGTCTATATCTGGCTCCTCAGGAGCTTGAAGCTCACCTCGGTGGGTTACGACGCATTGACTTTTCAGCTTTGCATCTCTACCAAATAGAGCAGGAGCGAACTGTTTACCGGATCCATAGCCGTAGTAACGCAGAATTTGGTCAACAGCGCGACGCTGCCCACGCCGATGGTGACCGGATGCATCATTTGGTCAAGCAGTTGCGTGCTTGGATGGAGCAGGAATGGACGGTGGTGCTGGTGTGCCGCCAAGCGGGACGCGCCGAGCGCTTGTGCGATCTGCTGGAGCCGCACGATCTCATGCCAACGCTACGCCCAGCAGGGCGCTGGCAGGAGGGTAGCCCGGCAGAACTTTCATTGTTGATTGGTGATCTCAGTCGCGGTTTTCAATTAGCCGATGAGCGTCTGGTGGTGTTGACCGAGGAGGAGATTTTTGGTCAGCGGGTGCGTCGTCATCGCCGCAGTGAGTTGCGTGCCAAGGCAGCATTATCCTCGTTGGCCGAGTTGAAGGAGAACGATTACGTGGTTCACGCCGATCACGGTATCGCCCTCTATCTCGGCTTGCAACAGATGAATTCCGACGCCCTCAGCGGCGATTTTTTACAGCTCGAATATGCTGATGGCGACCGCTTGTATCTCCCCATCGAGCGTATCGAAAAGGTGCAAAAATACGCAGCCGGTGAAGGTCAAACGGTGCGGCTGGACAAGATGAGTGGCAGCGCCTGGGAAAAAACCTGTCACAAAGCGCGAGCTGTGGTGGAAGAGATGGCGCGTGAGTTGCTCACCATCTATGCACGCCGTCAAATGGAGGAGACCGAGCCGTTTTCTGCGCCCGATGAGGTGTTCCGCGAATTTGAAGCCGCATTCCCTTACGAGGAAACCCCCGATCAGATGGCGGCCATTCAGGATATCCTTGAGGATATGCAGTCGGGTCGCCCCATGGATCGACTCATCTGTGGCGATGTTGGTTACGGTAAAACCGAGGTCGCCATCCGTGCCGCTTTTAAAGCGGCTCTCGATAGTCGCCAAGTGGCGGTAGTAGTTCCCACCACTATCCTCGCCCGGCAGCACTTTGCCACCTTTGTCGAACGTTTTAAAGATTATCCTGTAAATGTCGAGATGATCTCCCGTTTTCGCACCGCCGCCGATCAAAAACGGGTCATTGCACGGTTGGCTGATGGCAGCGTCGATGTGGTGATCGGTACCCATCGCCTGTTGCAGCGCGATATTCACTTTAAAAACCTCGGTCTGGTAATTATCGACGAAGAGCAGCGCTTTGGCGTTTCCCACAAGGAGCGGCTGAAAAAAATGCGTGCTCAGGTGGCGATGCTGACCCTGAGTGCTACCCCCATCCCCCGCACCCTCAATATGGGGATGATCGGCATGCGTGACTTGTCGATCATCGATACCCCACCCGTTGACCGTCTGGCGATCCGTACCTATGTCACCCGCTTTGACGATGATCTGATTCGCAGCGCCATTATGCGCGAGTTGCAACGGGGTGGGCAGGTTTACTTTGTCCATAATCGGGTGAAATCGATAGCTGCCATGGCTGAATTCCTGCGTACTCTGGTGCCCGAAGCCAAGATTGCTGTTGGTCATGGACAGATGGGTGAAAAAGAGCTGGAAAAAGTGATGCTCGACTTCATCGATGGGGAGACCAATGTTCTTGTCGCCAGTACCATTATCGAAAACGGTCTCGATATCCCTCGCGCCAACACCATCATCATCAACCGCGCCGACTGTTTTGGCCTGTCACAACTTTATCAGCTACGCGGTCGCGTGGGGCGTAGCAACAATCGCGGCTATGCCTACATGCTAATCCCCGGCGAAACGACCCTGACCAAGGATGCCCGTTCGCGCCTACAGGTATTACAAGACTTGACCGAACTCGGCGCAGGGTTCCGCGTTGCCAGTCACGATTTAGAGTTACGCGGTGCCGGTGATCTTCTCGGCGGGCGACAAGCAGGGCAGATTGTCGCCATCGGTTTTGAAATGTATACCGAACTGTTGGAAGAGACCATTCAGGAGCTTAAGGGGATGAAAAAAGAGGGGCGTATCGATCCCGAAATTCGTCTGCGTTTAGCTGCATATTTGCCAGACGATTATGTGGTCGATCCCAATCAGCGCTTGGTGTTTTATAAAAAGATGGCCGCCGCCGAAGATGATGAACAACTATACGATGCCGTCGATGAATTGCAGGATCGTTACGGTGCCCTGCCGGAGCCGGGCAAGATGTTGTTAGAGATGATGAAATTGCGCGTGCAATTGAAAAAGTTGCGTATCGATTTAGCCGAATATGATGGCCATCGCTTAACCTTTGGTTTTCATGCAACCACCACCGTTTCACCGGACAAGATTTTACATCTGATTCAAAGCGCTCCCGAGCAGTATACCCTTTCGCCCGATTATAAGTTAAGCGTCCGGCTTAAGCGCAGCGACGACCATCAGTTGCTTGCCGATGCTAAAAAGCAATTGCAGCAGTTTTATTGACCATGATAAAGTGGATTGTTAGATCGGTTGTGGTGGGCAGTGCCCACCTTTATAGAACCCACTACAATGAAAAGAGGTCGACATGGATACAATTGTTAAAGCCTGTCCCCTTGATAATTACCAAATTGAGATATTAACAAGTAGTGGCATTTCTGGCATCTTTGATGTAAAGCCTTATTTGCATGGTAGTGCTTTTAAAGAACTTGAAAATAAATTTTATTTTGATCTCGTTCGCCCTGCTCATCACGGCATTATGTGGCCTAATGAGCAAGATTTTAGTGCTGACACCATCATTTGGGATATGCAAAATGCTTAGCGCAATATCCGTTCTTGAACCTGATTACCCGTGCCTTCGCGGCTTGGAAGCCGCTCTTGGATAATTGATAGTTGATAAGGGATAATGTAGGAGACGCTCTCCAGAGCGCGAATGATCGCTAATCAGATAGAGTTAACCAAAACAAAGGATTTATACCACTTATGTTTAAAAAGATTGTTCTCACTTGCCTTATGCTTGGGCTGATGTCGGCGCCTGTCGCAGCGAAAACGTTGAGCAAGATTGCTGCCGTCGTTAATGACGACATCATCACCACACGTCAACTGGAACAGCGCTTGGCGGATACATCCGGCAAGCTCAATCGCGCTGTTCAACAACGTCAAGTGCTCGATGTGATGATTTCCGAGTTGTTGATGCAGCAGCGTGCACAGGAGATTGGCCTTGAAGTGACCGATGGGGATATCGAAAAGGCGATCAGCGATGTTGAGGCACAAAACAATATCAGCCGCGACCAGCTTGAGCAGGCACTCATCTCTCAGGGGCTGACCATGACTCGCTATCGTGCCCAGCTCACCAACCAGATTTTACGTTACAAACTAATGGGGCGTGAAGTGCAGAGCAAGGTTGATATTACCCGTCAAGAGGTACGTAACTATTATCAGCAACATCTTGATGACTATCGCCAATCTCCCCATACACGCTTGAGTCGTCTCTCATTCCCCATCGGTGTTGATGAAGCTAAGGCACAAGCGGATGCTGAAGTGGCGCAGCGCAAGTTGCTTGCCGGGCAAAGTGTTGATGAGGTGTTGCTGGAGCTTTCCCCACGCACTCGGATCGAGGGTGGCGATATGGGTTCCTTCAAGGCAGGGGAGTTGTCTGCAACCTTTGAGGATGCTCTATCTGACCTCGATATTGGTGGAATTTCGCCAATTGTCCGTCTTGGCAATGTGCTGCATATCCTCAAGGTAGAACATCGTAGCTCCGGTGGAGTGGCCGATTTAGCCAGTGTCGAAGGACCTATTCGCCAGCAATTGCGCAAAAAAAAGATGGATGAAAAATTACAGCAATGGCGCGAAGAGCTTAAAAAAGAAGCATATATCGATATTCGTTTGTAATTGAAGCGTTTCTTAAATTGTAACTACTCATACCTCTCCAGTTGGGCACGTGATCCCCATAGCAAGGGTATTTGTCGCCATGGATGGCGACAATAAGCCCCATGGATGGGCTCGTTGCGTCCCTTGTTATGGGGATTGCGTGCCCATCACGCTGAGTAGTTACCTTAAATTCACCAATAAACCTCGCCTTATTGACATTAATAACTGCGGGGTTTGTTCGTTTGCACCATCAGGTGGGTAATGCGGTTGAAACTGATTTTTTTAAATCTATTGATAATCTGTATCGGTTGTGGCTTTGCTTACGCAGAAGTTGTCCCCGCTCCGGCGCCAAAATCGCTATTGGAGATTACCGCTAGTGATAGTGCAACTGCACGGCGGGTTATGCAGCAGGCGGCAGATGATGTTCAATTAGTAACTCCGTCGCAGGAACAGAGGGCAGAACAACTGTTACCGGCCGACTATGTCAATCCTGTTACAGTCAGAAAAATGAATTGTGATAAAACCGGTGTTCGTTCGCGGCTGCACCGCAGGCAGTTCGAATGCCGTGGCTCTAAACAGGGGCAAGGTTTGCAACAGGGGCAAGGTCGGGGAAGGGGACGCCATTGATGGTGGATTCACAATACAACCGCAATAGACCATTAAAGCTTAACCTGCTGGTGTTTGCGGTATTGTTTGCGCTGGTGTTGGGTTATTTCTACTGGCAGATTGCCCAGTCGCGCCGTGCTTTTGATGAGCATGTCAGCGAACATGCTAGGCTGGTGTCCGAGGTAGTGGCGGCCAATTTGCGCAACGCTAGCCAGTCGCGTCAAGTAGTGGAACAGATTGTGACCTCGTTTTTAGCTAATACCGCCCGTTTTGTCGCCTACCTTGATGCAGTGGAGCCATTTAGTGCCGATGAACTGGTCGCTTACGCTCAGGAAAATGGTTTAAGCAGTTTGTGGATTCAGCACGCAACCCAGCCAGCGGTGATGGCACCGCCCAAATGGTTTAATCTTACAGCGTCACAGCGTAGTAATCATCAACAGCAGTTGCTGCACATAGAGCACCAACATCTATATGTGTTGATCTGGCCATCTCCCGATAGCGAGCGCACCATTGTTCTCGGAATTCATGCTCAAGCTATTGAACAATTGCAACAGAAACTGGGTGTTCCTCAGTTACTCAAGGCATTGAGTCAACTTACCGGCATCGCTCAACTACGTTTGGAACCGGCGGTAGCGCTGGACGCCAGCAAAAATTTAGGAGCCAATGAACGCCATCTACCTGTGGGGGATAACACCTTGGTTCTGGTGGTGGAACCCGACAGCCTCAGTCAGCGCATAGCGTTGTTGTGGCGAGAGTTTTTTCTATTCAGTGCCCTGTTGGCTATTGCGGGACTATTGCTATCGTGGTTTCTATACCGCTATCAAAATCGGCATATCAATCATTTGTGGCAATTGCAACACCAGTTGGCTCTACAACGTGAAGACGCATCTCTGGGGCGTGGCGCTGCTGCTATCAGTCACGAAATACGCAATCCCCTCAACGCCATCAGCATGGGTTTGCAACGCTTACAACTCGAAGCGTCCGCTCTGGATGCCGATCACCGGCAATTGATCGAAGCGATGTGCGCTGCTGTACAGCGTACCAATGGGATTGTCACCGGACTACAACGCTATGCTTTGCCGCTAAAACCGCAGTGTCAGGCTGTCAATGTTGAGCAGCAGATCAATAAGGTGGTGGCACTCTACCGACCTCAGGCGGAACAACAGCGGGTGAGCTTCGCCTGTATGGTCGAGTCGCTCATTTGTGAAATTGACGAAGAACTGTTTGGTCAATTGCTCGAAAATTTGCTGAAAAATGCTTTAGAAGCTCAGCAAGGTGGTGGTTTTGTTCGCTTGGTGTTACACCGCGAAGACAATAATCTGCTGCTGATTGTCGAGAATGGCCTTGGAGATACGGGAGATACGGTCAAGCTCGATCAGTGTTTAGAGCCATATTACACCACTAAAACCCGTGGAACCGGGCTTGGACTGACCATGGTGCGTAAGATTGCCGTAGCTCACGGGGGTGAAGTGATGCTGGATCTGCCCGAAGCTAACTGTTTTCGGGTACGGGTGCGTTTTCCGATGAAAGGGGCGTCATGACCGTTTTGGTGGTAGATGATGAAGAGGTGCAACGCGAAATGTTGCAGGGTTTTTTAGAAAAGCAAGGTTATCGGGTGTTGACCGCCGGTGATGGTGAACAAGCATTAAGTACTTGCGCCCGTTACCCCATCGATCTGGTGCTGTTAGATCAATGTATGCCAGGGATGAATGGCGATGAAGTGGTGGAGCGGTTGCGCAGCGCTAATCCACGGGTGAAGGTGATTCTGATCACCGCCTTTGGCAGCGTTGAAACAGCGGTAAAGGTGATGAAGCTGGGGGTGTATGATTTCATAGAAAAGCCCGTCGATTTGATCAACTTGACCGAAAAGATTGATGCTCTCGATCAGGAACGCTTGATTGAGGAAGATGTGAGCGATCTTGAGCAGCAACTCGATGATGCCGAGCTGCCGTTTTTCGTTGTGGCCGAAAGTGAGGTGATGCGGGAATTGTTATCGCTGGTGCGCCGCGTGGCTGCCAGTCCGTGGACGGTTTTGATCCATGGCGAAACCGGTACCGGCAAAGAGCTGATCGCCCGTCTGGTACATCAACTCAGTTCTCGCAATAATGCCCCGTTTGTAGAAGTGAACTGCGCTGCTATTCCCGAAAATCTGTTTGAATCGGAATTGTTCGGTCATGAAAAAGGGGCGTTTACCGGAGCTACTGCCCGGCGCAGTGGTCGCTTTGATGCTGCCGAAGGGGGAACGCTGTTTCTTGATGAGATTGGTGAATTACCGTTGGCACTACAATCGAAGTTGTTACGTGCTTTGCAGGAGAAGCGGATATGTCCGGTGGGTGGTGATCGTGAACGGGAAGTTGATGTGCGCGTGGTGGCCGCTACCAATGGCGATCTGGCGGCGATGGTTGCGGAAGGCACCTTTCGCGAAGACCTTTATTACCGCCTCAATGTGTTTGAGTTGCCATTACCTCCGTTGCGCCAGCGTCGCAATGATATCCCCCTGTTCATCGAGCACTTTTTCGAAAAATATGCACTACGCACGATGAAGATTGAATCTGACGCATTAGATGCATTGGTTAAATACGACTACCCGGGTAATGTGCGCGAGCTTGAGCATCTAATCCAACGATTGGCAACGCTGGTGCGCGGAGCGCATATTCGCCGCCGTGATTTGCCAGCTACTATTTTGCAGCCATCGAAATCTGCAACAGACGCAGGGTCACTGGTGTCGCGGCTGGAAACGGTTGAACAACAGATGATGTTGGAAACCCTAGAACAATATGATTGGGTAAAGACGCGAGCCGCCAAAGCATTGGGGATCAGCGAGCGCGTGTTACGCTACAAAATGGCCAAATATGGGATTAGTAAATGAAGTTCAGTAAAACAGGGACTGTCCCCAGGGTCATCGGGGGCTGTCCCTGTTTTACGTGTTCAATAAAAACGGTAATTTACGCCGACAATAGCAAACAAACTATCATCGTGATCATCGCCGCTCTCTTTAGCGTATTCACCGCTGACACTGACGCCGATCTGCTTGGTGATAGCGTAACTTAAAGCTACTTGCCCCTGATTCAGCAATGACTGTTCATCATCGGAGTATTCTAGCTGATATTCTAGCTGTAGTGTTAGGCTTTTGCTTAACGGTTGGCGGTAGTTCAATGTTAGATTGATCAGGGTATCTTTTTCCTCGGTATAATAACCGACACCCAGTGAAGCCTGTAACTGCGGTAACCACACGGGTTTATGGGTCAGTTGCAAGGTATAATTGAACTGGTCAGGACGATCGGAGCCGTAAGCCTCGTAATATACCCCCGCTGCTGTTTCCCACTGTGGTGCCAATAACCAACCAAGTACCACTCCCGATAAATCCTGCGCGGTAATATCCAGTTCAACACGGTCGTTTATCGCATCGTAGATCGGTTCAGGATCACGATCTCTGGAGTGACTGATATTGAACCACCAGTTTTGCTCAACATAGCTGATTTTCGCATAACCGGTCCACAACGTTTTGTCATCTCCGAGTTGATAAAAACCTGAGCGTCCATCATCGCTGTACTCCTCGTAGCGCAGACAAACACGGCTGTGCAATTTACCATTCCATAGCCAGTCCACCAATACAAACGGTGCGTTGCGTGTCAGGGCAAAATCGGTATCGTTGTAAGCCTCATTGTCCTGTTTGATTGTGCCATCAATATAGCCTAAACCAAAACGAGCGGAGCCGATGGACTTGGTTAGCTTAATGTGGAAATTGCGCTCATGCCATATAGATATATCGTCATCAATTTCGGGTAGATATTCTGTTTCACTCAGCCAGAAATAGGTAGCATTAAATTTGATGCCATTGGCCCACTCTTTTGGCAGGTTCTCTTGAAGCGCAAGCGGTTTGTCACTGTCGCTGGTATCTGCTATGCACGGCGAAGCCATGAGTAGTGTCATGGCAACAAGAAGGGGTAGAATGATCAAGGTAGAAACAATGGTGGTGGTCAGCTTCATGCCATTATCCTATAAACAAAGGTTAAAAATGTTGCCCCTCTTCCGTCGAAGAGAGGCAACGGTGCGATTAACGATTACGGCCGATCCGTTGGCGAAAACTCTGCATGGTTTGCAGGGCATCATCCGGTGCAGCGGAGCCGTCGAGCAGTTGCTGACCACCTGCTTCGTAGGTATCGCACACCCCATTGTCATCAGCATCGACAAAGTGAGTAGCATTGGCACCAACCCCTGTGCCGCGTTCCGGGCGAGTATCGCCGATGCCATCGCCATCGGTATCAATCAGGTTCAGGCAAGTGCCGCTACCGGCATCGCGAAAATTGGAAGCCTCGGCAACGCCAGGCAGGCTGCACAGGGCAATAGCTAGCGTTGCGGCGGCAAATTT